>NZ_JASHFI010000003.1:0-140619 GCF_047460875.1 Streptococcus infantis
CTACTGCGCTTGTTGACGCTGAAGCACTTGCTACTGCGCTTGTTGACGCTGAAGCTGAGGCTACTGCACTTGTTGATGCTGAAGCTGAGGCTACTGCACTTGTTGATGCTGAAGCTGAAGCTACTGCACTTGTTGATGCTGAAGCTGAAGCGACCGCACTTGTCGATGCTGATGCACTTGCTACTGCGCTAGTCGATGCTGATGCTGAAGCGACCGCACTTGTTGATGCTGAAGCTGAAGCGACCGCGCTGGTTGATGCTGATGCACTTGCTACTGCACTTGTCGATGCTGAAGCTGAAGCTACCGCACTTGTTGACGCTGAAGCTGAGGCTACCGCACTGGTTGATGCTGAGGCACTTGCCACTGCACTTGTCGATGCTGATGCTGAAGCGACCGCGCTAGTTGATGCTGATGCACTTGCTACTGCACTTGTTGAGGCTGAGGCTGAAGCTACCGCACTTGTTGATGCTGAAGCACTTGCTACTGCACTTGTTGATGCTGAAGCTGAAGCGACCGCGCTGGTTGATGCTGATGCACTTGCTACTGCACTTGTTGATGCTGAGGCTGAAGCGACCGCGCTTGTTGATGCTGAGGCACTTGCCACTGCACTTGTCGATGCTGATGCTGAAGCGACCGCGCTAGTCGATGCTGAAGCACTTGCTACCGCACTTGTTGATGCTGATGCTGAGGCTACCGCACTGGTTGATGCTGAGGCACTTGCCACTGCACTTGTCGATGCTGATGCTGAAGCGACCGCGCTTGTTGATGCTGAAGCTGAGGCTACTGCACTTGTTGACGCTGAGGCACTTGCCACTGCGCTTGTTGACGCTGAAGCTGATGCAACCGCACTTGTTGACGCTGAAGCTGATGCTACTGCGCTAGTTGATGCTGATGCTGAGGCTACCGCGCTAGTTGACGCTGAAGCTGAAGCCACCGCACTTGTTGACGCTGATGCTGAAGCTACTGCGCTAGTTGATGCTGATGCTGAGGCTACCGCGCTAGTTGACGCTGATGCTGATGCAACCGCACTTGTTGACGCTGATGCTGATGCTACTGCGCTAGTTGATGCTGAAGCACTTGCTACTGCACTTGTTGATGCTGAGGCTGATGCTACCGCACTTGTTGACGCTGAAGCTGAGGCTACTGCGCTGGTTGATGCTGAAGCACTTGCTACTGCACTTGTTGATGCTGAGGCTGATGCTACCGCACTTGTTGATGCTGAAGCACTTGCTACTGCACTTGTTGACGCTGATGCTGAAGCTACCGCACTTGTTGATGCTGAAGCACTTGCTACTGCGCTTGTTGACGCTGAGGCACTTGCTACCGCACTTGTTGACGCTGATGCTGAGGCTACTGCGCTTGTTGATGCCGAAGCACTTGCTACTGCGCTGGTTGAGGCTGAAGCACTTGCTACTGCACTTGTTGAGGCTGAAGCTGATTCAGAACGATATTTCTTATCTGAAACAGTTTCATCTTGATTATAGACAGTTGGCGGATACGGTTGTGCACCAGATGCTACCTTAGCATTATCTTTATAGTAGACTGTTGCAACGCCATCTTCACTAACATCAATACTAGAAATACGATCGCGACCGTTTGGAACAACCTTGTCGTGAGCTTTTCTGATTTCTTCGCGAACTTTTTCCTTATCAGATTCTGATAAATGATTCTTATCCTTAACTTCAGTCAAGTCAATCGCAGGTTTATTAAACAAGTTCTTCAACTGATCTTGCTGAACGCTAATTTCTCCTACTTCAACAGTGTTTCCACTTGGATCTGTAGCAATCAGCCAACGTCCCCAGCGATTCCCTGATCTCCACGAAAGATCTTTATTAGCAACCGCATTAATGGTAAAGGTGGTTTGGTCATCATTCGTTAAGGTATTGATAATGTTCGTGATTGGACCAGTTCCCCATTCAGGTCTATTTTCGAAGAAGTCCGTCAAGTCTTTTCTATTACCAGAGACCTTCAGTGTGACTAATTTACCACTATTATCTTTACCTGTATAAGTAATCTGGATATTGTCTCCAGCATAGAACAGATAACGACCATTGCTATCTCTCTTAGGCTCTTGACCATTTACTTTGACTGTGTATGTGATTGTTGGTTTCACACGTTCAGGAGTAATCGTACTTGTCGTTACTTCTGAATTGAAACCATCAACTGTAGATTTAGCTGTTACATCACCTGTCGGAAGAAGTCCATTGTTACCATCATAAGCTTTCTTCAAATCCTTCGGATTGAAAGTTACACTTGTTTCATTATCTTCAGCTCTCTTCACGAACGTATGCCCAGCTAGAGTCAAGGTTACAAGAGCTCCAGGCGTTACATTTGTAACAACAATCGATCGATTGGGCAAACCACCAGTTTCATTTGTAGAATCAACTGAGATAACTGGTGCTTGTGGGTTAACTGTGTAGGTGATCGGAACACGTTGTTTCACACGTACTCCCGTACCATCAGCAGGTAGTTCAACTTCTACATCTTTTGTGAATCTACCAACTCTAGAAAGATCTGGAGCTCCATCAATCCAAGTGAACTTAGTTTTATTTACATTATAATCAGGGCTTCCTGTCACCTTGGTGATAGAATCTTTCGGATTTGCAGCTACGCGTTGATACTCAGGATCATTTGTCTGATTCTGAGTAAAAATATAGGACTGATTTGACTCGAACTTGTAAACATCATGAACAACATCGACAGTCTTACTCAAAACTTTGGATGCTGTTGTCTCACCGAAACGACCCACAGGGTATGTAAATGTAAATTTATATCGATGACTTCCTGCCTCCGCAGTGCTAATAGGCGATGTTGTCTGAGAAGCGCCTCCTACTTTGGTCCATTTCTGACTAGCACCTGAAGGGAAGGCATCTCCGACACGAGAGACATAGTCCAACCAGAATGTACCATTATGAGGAGGGGTCCCTTGAATATCATTGATTGCAGGCTTAGGTGCAATTGTCGCCATAACATTATAATTAACAGTAACATCATCTGTAGATCCATCCGCGTATGTGACTGTTGCTACAGCCTTTTTATTATCCCCAGAGTTAGTTGTGTTAATTGGTGTCTTCCAAGTAACAGTGGCACCTTGCGGTAATTGTTTCCCACCGTCAAGCTGAACAAAGTTAGCGGCATTTGACAAATCACTAGCTGTTTCACCAACATAAGTATAGACAGTTGGCACCTTGGCTACAGCATTGTATTTATCCGTCTGATTTTTGATTACAAATTTTACATAACCATTGTCAGCAACACCATTCTTCGCATGAACACTGTCTGTGACGCCACGATCATCTGTTGCCATCAAATAGCGTTCAAATGATCCTATCGGTGCCGTTTTATCTAGAGTACCTGTAAGGGTAATCGTTGCATTAGCTTGATTCGTTAAGCTAGTAATCGGATTTGAACGATTGATACCAGTATATCCTGCGTAGTTGTTCCCGTTTGCATTATCCGCAGTATAATATTGCGGCTCAAACTTCAATGAAGAAATCTTGCCAGAATCATCCGTTGCACTAAAGGTTACATTAACTTGTTCTCCACGGTATAGATAGATTTCCTTAGTCGTAGCATTATCATAAGGGATCACCAACTTAGGTCGCTCATTAACTGTAAGCGACTGCGGAACAGTATTCCTTGTCAAATCCTTATAAATAATCGTTGCAGTACCATCGCTTGCAACTTCGATGTCTTTGATACGGTGAGTTGTCTGATTATTCTTAGCGTAGATGGCATTCTTGACAGCTGTCTTTTCAGGTCCAGTCAAGTTACTCTTATCTACAACTGGTGTAAGTTCAGGATTAGTCACTGCAAGACGGTCTTTCAGTTGTCCTTGGGTGATACGAACATTACCAGTTCCTACAGTTCCGTTGACATTTCCTACTTGGTCCGTTGCAACTGCATTCCGTTGCCAAGTATTTCCTGACTTCCACTCCAGATCATCCTTCATATGAGCATTAACTGTGATAGTCGCAGGGTTTTCTGGTGTAGCTGTGATATCTCCTGTCAAGAGCCCTACAGTTCCTGTACCATATTTAGGATCTTCAAAGAAGTTATCTCTCAAGCCTGGTTGGCTTCCATCTGCTCTAGGTACAATCTTGAACTCTTTTAACTTACCACTATTATCAGTCGCAGTAAATTTAATGGTGAAGTCATCACCAGCATAGACGATGTGTTCATTTCCATTACCAGCAACTGGACTTGGAGTCGCTGGGATAGTCTGACCACCACGTGTCACTGTAACAGCAGGGACAGGTACTTCCGTTTCCGCTCTTACACTTGCTCGAACGTAATCCACAGTGTTATCACGATAGGTAAGTTTGATTTCACCAGTATCAGACACTGTAATTTCTTTACCGCCTTCAGAACCCTTCACATAGTCAGTACCTGAAAGGATAGTAGCATTTTGTCTCTTGAAGTTTGCAAGGATTTGAGCTTTCTCAGTTTCACTCAAGGCTGAAGGGTTGTTAACTGTAACAGTATCACCACTTACAGGTTCGTTACGTTCATTGAAGCCTTTGATGTTAATAGTCAAACGACCTAAAGTACTCTGTCCAGCAGTGTCAAATACTTTGAAGTCAAGATTGTAAACACCTGGAGTCATTGGATTCCATACATTGGAATTGAGTTCACGACCAATTGTACCACTTACCACTGATATATGTTCAGTAGGATTTTTCCCGCCATGATAACCTTTGTATCCCGTCTGTACGTCTGGTATACGACTCATCGTCAGACCAGTGATGATAGTATTGTTCGGGTCAGCTAACGTACTTAGCACCCCTTTATCATCTCTCATGACAAAAGGAATTCCGTTTGGTCCATTTAGCAATCCATCATTGTATACTTCAACATACGAAGGGTTGATAGAGATAGTCGGTTTTTTATCTTCTGCTCTTTGACCTGCACCAGTAGCAACCGTTCCATGCATAATTCTAGTGTAGTTACCAGCAGTAGATTCACTATCGAATGGTCGACTACTTGTAGCTACTTGCGCATCCAAAGTGGCTTCGCTAGAATTATTATTCACTGTTGCATAGATTAAAATAGTCGCATCTAAGTTCCTATTCAAATCATGGCGCTTGTTAAAGACGTACTCATTTCCAGAACCACCACGTTTCTCCATCGGTTCTCCATTGAAAAGAACACGAGTGATGGTTGTGTTTTTATCCACTTGCGCGATCAGACCTGCATAGTTAAGTGCACTCTGCGAATGCATGTTGATACGCCAAAGAACTTCACGGTTACCGCTCGCAAATGTTCCTTGCTCAAGCGAGGCAGTCGTATGTTCGTTAAGAGTTACAGGGGCAAAACCTCTGAGGCTTTCTCCTGTTGGCATAGCTTGCCCGTTACGGCTGTCACGCTGACCTGAATTTGCACGTAAAACAGCATTAGCGATAGAGTTACGAGCTGAAGTTGCCCTTTGCACCACTGCTGTCAAATCACCAGTTGGATTTGCAAGTGCTTTTTCAATCTCTACTACAGCAGCATTCACCTTGGTGATAGCTGAATCGGTATTTGGTAAACCAGCAGCCTTAGCTAGATATTCACCCATTTCAGCTGAAAGTTTAGCTAGTTTTTTACGATCTTCTTCTGCCTTCTTAGCTGTCGCTTCTGATGTTACAGTAGCAGCAATGGCTGTAGTAGCAGTAGTCATCACATCCCCTTGTTTAGGGCTGAGATTTTCTACTTTAGAAATAGCATTGGCAAGTGTTACCTTACCATCCAAAGTTGGAGTAGCAGCTTCCTTTTGGCTAGCAGTTTCTTGGGTATTGGTTCGGCTAGCGTCTGCTTGACTTTCCGTTTGTGGAGTAGCTACAGTAGCAGTCTGTGAACTACTTACAGTTGAAGTAGCTGATGCTGATACAGATGTACTTGTAGAAGCTGATGCACTGGCTACCGCACTGGTTGAAGCTGATGCACTTGCTACAGCACTCGTTGAGGCCGAAGCCGAAGCTACCGCACTGGTTGAGGCCGAAGCTGATGTAGAAGCACTTTCACTGATAGAAGTTGATGCTGAAACAGAAGCTTGCTGCTCATCATCTTTCTTAACAGTTCCCAAGACAGCTTGGTCAGAAGTGGCGAGAGTATCGGTTCCCTCAACCGTTTTCTCAACTGCTGTCTGTTCATTAGCATAGACATGAGATTGAGTCGCAACTCCTCCGCCTATAACAGTTCCAGCGGCAGCTATCCCCTTGAGGATATCTAATCCAGTAATAGAAGTTGACACGCGATCCTCTACAACTTCCGTTGTTACTTGAGCTGTATCAATACCACCACGAAGAACTTTAAACAAGCCAAATAGTGACGTTGAGGCACGTAACCAGTGTTTCCCCGACTTAATTAGCTTATATCGAGTTACACGATCAGTTTCTCTATACCGTCCTTCTTGACGTCTGAAAAACATGTTTTTCCTCCTTAAGTTCATTTTTTTTAAAAAACAAACTATCAAAATAATTAAACTTAAAATCAGTCTTCTATTTGAAGCTATAGTCTTTCTATAAATATATTAACCGATGTTATTTTTTTCTAAAAATTCGGATAGGATTGTTCTCTAAACACTTTATTATAGCACACTTTAATCCCTATTGTCCAAACATTTTAACAATAATTTATATTAATACTAAGCACCACTACTTCTTTTTATGAATAAAGAATAAAAATGATTTTAGAGTCCTTATTTTTAAGAAATATTTAGTTCCAAGCTTCTTTCAAGACATAAATAATATATCTAAAAAAGTTGTACACAGATATAGCATTTTTACGTTTCATTAAAAAAAGCCGCCTGATTGGGCGACTTAATTTTTATAGGGAGATTATTATGAAAAAGTTTTAGGAGTATAAGTTAAGGTCTTTTTAACTTATGAGATAAGTATACAGCTCCTATCTTAAAGTTTCCTTAAGTATTTTTAAATGTGAGATTTTTCCATTTTTCTCGCCAATTTTTCTTAGATAAACGCTGTTGATAAAGCTTCATTCGGTCTTGATTTTCTAAAAAATGAGGAGTTGGAGAAACCTGAAAGTTCAAAATATCTTCCAAACCATAAGGGACAAAGAGCTCTAAAGTTGCGTCAGCTTGCAAGCGAAGTCCTACTGCCGTGCAACGTTCAGGATATTTACTCATGGCATCGCAGGAATTTCTATACGGAGGTGTGTGGGGACTATGTTGGTGCATATAGACTTGATTTTTCAACTCCCACTGATACTGGGGGAAGTCCTCTCTCAGCTTGCTCTCTAGAGCCAGCGTTTCTTCGTAACTCACCTCTGGGTCAAAGAAAATCACATCCACATCCGTTTCACGGTCAAAGGCTGGTTTCTCTGACAAAAGATTCCATATAAAATTTCGAACTGAACCAGCTGCTAACCAGGAATCTTTCAACTCCAAGTCACGGATGATGGTCAGAATAGCCATCATGTCAGGATTTTCTCTGAAAGAGTCTAAAATTTCAGCCTTATTTTTCACTGTATTCATATCCCAAATGTTCATAAGCCTTGGCTGTCGCGACCCGTCCTGAACGAGTTCGCATGATAAAGCCCTTCTGGATCAAGTAAGGTTCATACATATCCTCTACCGTCTCACGCTCTTCCGCAATATTAACCGAAAGAGTACCTAGACCGACAGGACCGCCGCCATACATCTCAATCATGGTGCGAAGGATTTTCTGGTCTACATAGTCCAAACCTTCATGGTCTACATCCAGCATGGTCAAAGCCTTATCTGTAATCACATCATCAATCAAGCCATCGCCCATAATCTGCGCAAAGTCGCGCACGCGCTTGAGCAGTCGATTGGCAATACGAGGAGTTCCACGACTGCGTAAAGCTAACTCAGATGCAGCTTCATGAGTGATTTCCATCTCAAAGATATCTGCCGTCCGCTCGACAATCTCTGTCAAGTCAGCATGGGTATAATATTCCATGTGGCCTGTAATCCCAAAACGGGCACGAAGAGGATTTGAAAGCATCCCTGCTCGTGTCGTCGCCCCAATCAAGGTAAACGGTGGCAAGTCTAGATGGACACTACGGCTAGCTTCTCCTGCACCAATCATGATGTCAATGTAGAAGTCTTCCATGGCACTGTATAGAACCTCTTCTACCGACATGGGCAAGCGATGAATCTCATCAATAAAAAGAACATCTCCTGGCTCCAAGTCATTCAAAATCGCCACCAAATCACCTGCTTTTTCGATGACGGGACCAGACGTCTGCTTGAGATTAACTCCCAATTCATTTGCAATGACAAAAGCCATGGTTGTTTTCCCGAGACCTGGAGGGCCAAACAAAAGAACATGGTCCAGCGCCTCATCACGCATTTTTGCTGCTTCGATAAAGATTTGAAGCTGATCCTTGACCTTGTCTTGTCCGATATATTCACGTAAATATTGGGGACGGAGGGTACGTTCTACCAACTCCTCATCACCCATGATTTCATTATCTAAAATTCTACTCATGTTCCTATTATAGCAAAAATCCAGCCTACAAACAAAAAAGCCACCTGATTTGGTGGCTTCTTTAGGGAGATTATTATGAAAAAGAAAAGTTTAGGATTTCTATTAAATAAAGTTAGGAGGTCTTTATTTAATGATTACATGATACATGAGTAAACTTAAAGTTAACTTAAGATAAAAGAATTATTTTAATTTTTTTCGATCCACCCAAATCATTCCTGTACAATCGTAAATAGATAAGGTTTCAAACCCCAGAGAACTGTAAAACCCCAATGTTTTTTCTGTCTGTTCAGTCGCTAGTTGTACTTGGTAGGCACTCTTATAGTCAGCTAAGGCTTCTTTCATCATAGAACTTCCAATCCCTTGGCGCTGATAACTAGGCAAAACAATCAAATCCTGGACAAAAACGGATGAAAATCCGTCTCCAACCAAACGCACTAAACCAACGATTTTCTCACCATCACGAGCAAGATAAGTCGCTAGTGAATGAGACAAGGCCTGCTCCAGCATCTGGGGTTGATGTGTATAGTTTGTCCAACCAACTGCCTGATAGAGATGCAAAACATCCTCTAACTTGACAATTTCTTGCTTTTTAATAGTGATCATGTCAACACCTATTAAAGCTCTCTTAAGCTCTTGTACTGTCGTCCATTTTTATCAAAATTTTCAGGATCCAACCATGCTTCCAAACGAGCTTTGACTTGTGGCCAGTCCTTATCAATCATAGACAACCAATCCGTATCCCTCGTACGCCCCTTATAAACGACTGCCTGACGGAAGGTTCCTTCATAGACAAATCCCAAACGCTCCGCAGCTCGTCTTGATGGGAGATTTAGAGAATCGCATTTCCACTCGTAGCGACGATAGTTCAGCTCCTCAAAAACATAGCGAGCTAGGAGATACTGAGCCTCTGTCCCTGTACGTGTTCCCCTGAGCTCTGGAGAAAAAGTGACAGCTCCCACTTCTATTACTCGGTTATTCTGGTCAATACGCATAAGAGAAAAAGTTCCCAAAGCCTTACCAGTTGCCTTGTCTATGATTGCATAGTAAAAACGGTCCTTACGAGCCAACATCTGATTTAAAAGGCTGACCAGTTCCTCCATGTCTGCTACTGGTCCCTGAAAGAGGTAGGTCCACATCTCCCGAGGCGTATCAGGGCCATAAACAGCTAATAAATCCTCCGCATGCTTTTCTACCGAGAGAGCCTCTATCCTAGCATAACGCCCTTCTAAGAGATCAATAGCAGGCAATTCACCAGGTGTATAACCTTCCATTGACTCACCAATCATCTGACCATATTCGTTTACTGGCATTTTTCTTCTCCTTGTTTTACGCTGAAAATACTATATCACAAATTGTTCTCTTTGGAAACTGGCACTGTCTTCAAACTTCATACTCAACACTATATTAGTGACCCGTTTTCTGTCTTTTATCCTCTAAGGCTTGATTAATTCGTTGGGTGAGTTTATGAGTTTGCCAGATTTGATACAACCATATCAATCCATAAATTAACAAGAAAAAGAACCAAAGCAAGGGACTCCACAAGGCTGAACCCCAACCAAAAAATAGAGAGGTCAATACTAAAATAGTAGCCGTCACTAATAAATGAACTCCTACACGTATACTAAAAGCAAGAAACTCTAGCTTTTCAAGTATTAAAGTCAATACCCCCATAATTCCACCCATTAAAAAAAGAGCCAGAATATTTTTTGTCATTGGTTCAGGATAAGTAATACCTGGATAAAACTGAGTCAACACCATCATACTCAAATAAAAGAAGGAAGCCGTGCGCATTCCCGATACAAAATAATCAATTAATCGTTTCATGATTTTCTCCTATAAACCTAGATAATTCATTAAGGACTTGACGTATTTCCTACTCACACTAGATTTGATACCCCGAGTCATTTTAGCCATCATGTTCCCTGAAAAACTATCCGATAACGATTCTAAGTGGTCAATATTTATAATTGAATGGCGTGATATCTGTATAAAGTTACGCCGATTAATCCGATTCTGAAAGTTTATCAATGTTTCCTTAGTTTTATAAATCCCATCTACCGTATAAATGGTTAATAAATTCTTGTCAATATCAGCTAGAATAAGATCCTCAATTTTCACCATAACCAGATGATCATCCGTTCGAATAGGAATGACCACCTGATTGGTCGTTGAAAATTGTTCTAAATACTCCATGACTTCCCTTGCTTTGTCAGTTAATTGAGCTGCCTGAATTACAATATGTGGGTCCTTTTCTGAAAACTCTGCCTTCATTTCAAAACGAATCTTCATTTTCTCTCCAATATACTTTTATTTTCTCCTGCTAAACACTTTAACAAATAAAAACCAAAGAAGAATAGCGACGAGACTGATAATAACCACTATAAAGTATGTCTCTTCCTTTGTCAATAGTTCTTGCCAGTTGATTTGGATTCCCATTTTTTCTTGAAATTCCTTTAACAAGCTGCTATTTCCTGTAAATGCGGTCTCTAATGGTTCTTTCATTAAAATTTGTCGATAAAGAGAAGCAATATAAGTTGCAGGGGTACACTTCATGATAATCTGTGCAAAATCAGGTAAAACTCCAATAGGGACATAAGTTCCTACTAAAAATCCAGAAGCAGTTCCCACTATAGTTGCCAGTTTGCCAAGACTATCTACAGATTGAAAACGATAAATCAAGAGAATATTTATCAAACTTGAAAGCAGACTACTTAACAACATAATCAAAGCAATTTCCGGTAAATGACTGATAACTGGACTCTCTTTAAAATAAAGCCCCATAACAGCAAACATAAACACCTGCATGACAAAAGAGATGGCAATACTACTGATTAGATAGGACACCTGTAAACCCCAGCTACCTAAATCTGTCAAGAAGAGATCTTGATCCACTTGATTTTCACGATCCTGTACCATTTGTGTAAGAGCCGTAAAACTGGTTGTAATCCCAGTCACAGCCAAGGTCCCACCCATCAGCCAGTTATTTAAAAGGTTCGTATTATCAGGGAGTTGGGACCAAGCATCCGTCAAGTTCTTCTGCAAAAAAATGATATAAAGGAGGAAGGAAATCAATGCCCCCAATAATGAGAAAAATACTCCTGAACGATTACGAAAATATAAGATAAAATTCCGTTTCAATAAAGCTAACATTAGCGAACCTCTCTTCCTGTAAGTGCAATAAAGGCATCATCCATGGTACCTGGACGAAACTCAAAAGAATCAATTTCTTCTCGTACTTTTGCCAAATATTCAATAGCTTCCAGCGATGTCCTTGGATAAAAAAGATATTCCAACTCATTTTCTTTCTTTACTGTCATTCCAGTCTGTAGCAACTTTTCTAAATCCTTCATTTCTTTAAAACGAATTTTTAGAATATTAGATGCATACTGACTTTTAATAGCCGTCGCAGAACCTTGCGCAATCACTTTCCCATGATCAACGATATAAATCTGATCCGCTTCATCCGCTTCATCCAGATAATGAGTCGTTAAGACAATAGTCATCCCTTCATCCTTTTGTAGTCGAGACAGTAAATCCCAAATGGCTTTGCGAGTCTGAATATCTAGACCTGTCGTTGGTTCATCTAAGAAAAGAATATCTGGCTGTGAAAGAAGAGCACGCGCAATATCAACCCTACGTTTTTGCCCACCTGACAAAGTTCCATATAGTTGCTTCTGGAAAGCAGTCAAACCCAGTTGATGTATCAAATCATCCACACGACTTGCTGCAATCTCCTTATACTGTTGAGCACGAATCGTAAGATTTTCTCTAACCGTCAACATCTCATCCAGTACACTAGCTTGAAAAACAACTCCTATTTTCGTATTTGGAGCATATCGAATCTGACCTTTTG
Source organism: Streptococcus infantis (assembly GCF_047460875.1). GTDB lineage: Bacteria > Bacillota > Bacilli > Lactobacillales > Streptococcaceae > Streptococcus > Streptococcus infantis_AA. The sequence goes on from NZ_JASHFI010000003.1 coordinate 12,307, forward strand.
TCGGCTTTTTCAACCCGATTAACATGGAAATGGTGGTTGATTTTCCTGCACCATTGGGACCCAAAATAGCATTAAAACTCCCTTTTTCAAACTCTAACTGAATATCGTCAACAGCCATATAATCGCCGTACCGTTTAGTCAAATGTTTAGCTTGTAAAATCATATTTAGTTCCTCCTCTTTACCTCACCAGTTTAACAAAAAGTATGAAAGAAAAATCGACTTTTGAGATAAGTGGTTAAAATGAGAGGTTAAGTGGTGAGATGGTGGAAACAGAATTATATTTTCATTCAAAAAATCCCCCAGATTCTACTCTGAAGGATTCCTATCTTATTTCACAACAATATTAACCAATTTATTCGGTACACTAATCACTTTCACGATTTCCTTACCGTCAATTTCTGCTTTAACTTTTTCGTTAGCCAGAGCCACTTCTTGCAATTCTTCACGTGAAAGGTCCTTCGCAACCATGAGTTTGGCACGGACTTTACCTTTGATTTGGACGACGATTTCGATTTCGTCTTCAACCAATTTGCTTTCGTCCCATCTTGGCCAAGCCACGTAAGAGATAGACTCGCCCGTTGCTGCGACTGTTTGCCAGAGTTCTTCTGCCAAGTGAGGCGCAAATGGAGCGATCAATTGGATAAAGCCTTTGGCGTAGTCCACATAGAGCTTGTCTTCCTTGTTAGCAGCGTTGACAAAGACCATGAGTTGGGCAATGGCTGTGTTGAATTTCATAGACTCGATTTGCTCTGTGACAGATTTAACCGTTTCGTTGTATACCTTATCAAGAGCACCATTGTTTTCCGCAACGATTTCTTTACTTGTAATCAAACGGTAAACACGGTCTAGGAATTTACGGCTTCCTTCCAAACCTTCTTCTGACCAAGCGATGGAAGCATCAAGTGGTCCCATGAACATTTCATAAACACGAAGGGTATCCGCACCGTATTGTTCCACCACATCGTCTGGGTTGACAACGTTCTTGAGGGATTTAGACATCTTGGCTGGTGCTTGCTCCAATTCTTCCCCTGTTTCCACATGGAAGAAGGAACCGTCACGTTTTTCAACCTTGTCAGTCGCCACAAGAGCACCACGGTGGTCACGGTAACTTGTGCCCAAAATCATTCCTTGGTTAAAGAGTTTTTGGAATGGTTCTTTAGTAGGTACAACACCGATATCATAGAGGAATTTATGCCAGAAGCGAGCGTAAAGCAAGTGAAGCACGGCGTGCTCTGCACCACCCACGTAGATATCTACTGGCAACCATTGTTTTAGGAGGTCCTCATCAGCCAACTTCTCAGTATTATGTGGGTCAATATAGCGGAGGTAGTACCAGCTTGAACCGGCCCATTGTGGCATCGTATTCGTTTCGCGACGACCTTTGACGCCATCTTCACGAGTCACTTCCAGCCAGTCTGTCAAGTTAGCCAATGGGCTTTCCCCAGTACCTGAAGGGCGGATGTCCTTGGTTACTGGCAAGACAAGTGGTAATTCATTTTCTGGAACGGCTGTTGAAGTCCCATCTTCCCAATGAATAATTGGGATTGGTTCACCCCAATAACGTTGACGGCTAAAGAGCCAGTCACGGAGACGGTAAGTCACCTTTTCTTGACCACAACCTTTTTCTTCCAACCAAGCTACAATCTTGGCAATCGCTTCTTCTTTGTTGAGTCCATCTAGGAGGTCTGAATTGACGTGAAGACCATCTTCTGTGTAAGCAGCTTCTTCAACGTTTCCACCTTCCAGCACTTCTACGATTGGTAGGTCAAATTGTTTAGCAAATTCCCAGTCACGTTGGTCGTGGGCTGGTACGGCCATAACGGCACCTGTACCATAGCTAGCAAGAACGTAGTCTGCAATCCAGATTGGAATTTCTTTACCATTGACAGGGTTGATAGCATAGGCACCAGTCCAAACCCCTGTTTTTTCCTTGGCAAGGTCTGTACGAGCCAAGTCTGATTTCAAGCTAGCTTGGTGTTTGTAATCAGCTACAGCCTCAGCTTGTTCAGGACTTGTGATAGCATCTACCAAGTCATGCTCAGGAGCCAAGACAGTGAAAGTTGCACCAAAAAGAGTATCAGGACGAGTGGTAAAGACGGTGAATTCCTTGTCTATTCCTTTCACTTTGAAAGTGACATTGGCACCAGTTGATTTCCCAATCCAGTTGCGTTGCATGTCCTTGATAGACTCTGGCCAGTCAAGGTCATCCAAGTCAGTCAGCAAGCGTTCTGCATAGGCAGTGATTTTGAGCATCCATTGGCGCATTGGTTTGCGGACAACTGGATAGCCTCCACGCTCAGATGTTCCATCTGGAAGAACTTCTTCGTTGGCGATAGCTGTTCCCAATTCCTCCACCCAGTTTACTGGCACTTCAGCTTCATAAGCCAAACCTTTTTCGTAAAGCTTAGTGAAGATCCATTGTGTCCACTTGTAGTAGTTTGGATCTGTTGTGTTGACTTCACGATCCCAGTCGTAAGAGAATCCAAGCGCATTGATTTGACGTTTGAAGTTAGCAATGTTTTCAGCCGTAAATTCCGCTGGGTCATTACCAGTATCCATAGCGTATTGCTCTGCAGGCAAACCAAAAGCATCCCACCCCATTGGGTGAAGGACATTGTAGCCTTGGGCACGTTTGAAACGACTAAGAATATCTGTCGCTGTATAGCCTTCTGGGTGCCCTACGTGCAGACCTGCTCCAGATGGATAAGGGAACATGTCCAATGCATAAAACTTGGGTTTTGAAGCGTCTGTTCCTGTCTTAAAAGTGTGATTGTCAGCCCAGTGTTTCTGCCACTTAGGCTCAATTTCTTTATGATTGTAAAAACTCATGGTATCTCTCCAATTTTCGTGATGCTCCTATTATACCATTTTTTATAAGAATAGTGCTCTTCTTTTCTTGGTTTTGAATGATATCCGAGTTGAACATTAAGTAGTTTATTTGCTTTTTCTTGAAATTCTCTCTAAAAATTTTATCCAATGAATACAAAATCCTAATAATAGTAGAATACTCAGCTAGTTATATAGATGCAAAATCATACTTTTTATGGTAGAATGTTAAGAAAGAGCTTTCTCAAAGGGGGAAAAGATGAACAAACAAACCATCGCAGTTATAGGACCTGGTTCTTGGGGAACTGCCCTATCACAAGTCCTAAATGACAATGGTCATGAAGTTCGTATATGGGGAAACATTCCCGAGCAAATCAACGAAATCAATACACATCATACTAACAAACACTATTTTAAGGATATTGTCTTAGATGAAAAAATTGTAGCCTACCAAGACCTAGAAGTAGCCTTGAAGGATGTAGATGCTGTTTTATTTGTCGTCCCAACCAAGGTTACACGACTAGTTGCCCAACAAGTTGCTGCCGTTCTTGATCATAAAGTGGTCGTCATGCACGCATCAAAAGGTCTTGAACCGAATAGTCACCAACGTCTTTCAACCATTCTTGAAGAAGAAATCCCTGAAGAACTTAGAAGCGATATCGTCGTCGTATCGGGGCCTAGCCATGCCGAAGAAACAATTGTACGCGACATTACCTTGATTACCGCCGCATCTAAGGACTTAGATACAGCCCAGTATGTTCAAGAACTCTTTAGCAACCACTACTTCCGTCTTTATACCAATACAGATGTCATCGGAGTAGAAACAGCTGGTGCTCTTAAGAATATCATCGCAGTGGGAGCTGGTGCCCTTCATGGACTTGGATTTGGAGACAATGCTAAAGCTGCTATTATCACGCGCGGGCTTGCGGAAATCACTCGTCTAGGAGTCAAGCTTGGAGCAAATCCATTAACTTACAGTGGTCTTTCAGGTGTTGGTGATTTGATCGTTACTGGAACTTCTATCCACTCACGTAACTGGCGCGCTGGAGATGCTCTGGGGCGCGGAGAAGCCTTGGCAGATATCGAAGCTAACATGGGAATGGTGATTGAAGGGATTTCAACGACCAAAGCGGCCTACGAGTTGGCACAAGAGCTTGGAGTCTATATGCCTATTACCCAAGCCATCTACCAAGTTATTTATGAAAATGTAAATATTAAAGATGCTGTTTCTGAACTTATGAACAATGAGTTCAAGGCAGAAAACGAGTGGTCTTAAACCACAGTTAGAAAGGAATCTCATGATGCAAAAAGTTAGAAAAGCCGTTATCCCTGCTGCAGGACTTGGAACTCGCTTCCTTCCTGCTACCAAAGCCTTGGCTAAGGAAATGCTACCAATCGTAGATAAACCAACCATTCAATTTATCGTTGAAGAAGCTCTTAAGTCTGGAATCGAGGATATTCTTGTTGTCACAGGGAAGTCAAAACGCTCAATCGAAGACCATTTTGACTCAAACTTTGAGCTAGAATACAACCTCAAAGAAAAAGGAAAGAATGATCTCTTGAAACTTGTTGACGAAACGACTGGCATGCGCCTCCACTTCATCCGTCAAACTCACCCACGCGGACTCGGAGATGCCGTTTTGCAAGCCAAAGCCTTTGTTGGGAATGAACCTTTTGTAGTTATGCTTGGGGATGACCTCATGGATATCAATGATGACAAGGCTATCCCATTGACAAAACAGCTTATCAATGACTATGAAAAAACTCATGCTTCTACCATCGCTGTAATGCCTGTCCCACATGAAGAAGTCTCAGCCTATGGTGTCATCGCTCCTCAAGGAGAAGGCAAAGATGGACTTTACAGTGTTGAAACCTTCGTTGAAAAACCAGCACCTGAAGATGCACCAAGTGATCTAGCTATCATCGGTCGTTACCTTCTCACACCTGAAATTTTTGGTATCCTTGAAAAGCAAACACCTGGTGCCGGAAATGAAATCCAGCTCACAGATGCTATCGATACTCTCAACAAAACTCAACGAGTATTTGCTCGTGAGTTTAAAGGGTCACGTTACGACGTTGGAGATAAGTTTGGATTTATGAAGACTTCAATCGACTACGCACTTAGACATCCACAAGTCAAAGATGATCTTAAAGACTACTTGATTAACCTTGGAAAAGAACTCTCAGGAGAAAAATAATCGCTTTTGCAACACGAGGCTGGGACAAAAGTCCTAGCCTCTCAATTTTCTTTGGATTGTTGAGCAAGATGCAGTGGTCGAGTGGGCTCTACTACGCTGATTTCATCAGCTTTTACAGCCCTACTCAACTGTGCGGAGGTGGGACGACGAAATCGAATTCTAACGAATTACCGATTTCTGTCCCACTCTTTTTTCTATGCTTAAACACCAAGGTCTTACCCTTATATCAAGGCTCATTCTAAGCCTAATTGCTTGCAAGAGAAGCTTTTATGGTATAATAATAATAAAGAGTGAGGAATTCTATGAACAATCGATTAACAAGAATCAAACAAAAAGGACTGGCCTTCCTTCAGTCTCTAAAATCAACCATTTCAAAAAAAGATCCAGAGAAAAACAGTGGAAAATCTTCTAAGAAAAAGAAGAAAACTAAAACCAAACTGACTATTTGGACTATTTTTGCCAATATCTTGCTAGGAATCAAAGCAACTTTTAACACTCTTTTTATCCTCGCATTCATTGGTGGGCTCCTCGGATCAGGGGTTGTCTTGGGCTATGCTGTTTCTCTTTTTGATCAGGTAAGTGTTCCACAAACAGAGGATTTGCTCAAGCAAGTCAATAATATTTCATCCATCTCTGAGATTCGCTATGCAGATGGTTCCATGATCGGAGCTATCGAAAGCGACCTCCTTCGAACATCTGTTTCATCAGAGGATATTTCAGATAATCTGAAACAGGCTATCGTTGCGACTGAAGATGAACATTTTGCAGAACACAATGGTGTCGTTCCAAAAGCTGTTATTCGTGCCAGTCTAGGAAATTTTATCGGACTTGGTTCTTCCAGTGGAGGATCTACCCTAACACAGCAACTCATCAAGCAACAAGTCGTTGGTGATGCTCCTACACTAGCTCGTAAAGCAACTGAAATCGTGGATGCCCTGGCCTTAGAGAGAGAAATGAGTAAGGACGAAATCCTGACAACCTATCTCAACGTCGCTCCATTTGGTCGTAACAATAAAGGGCAAAATATCGCAGGCGCTCAGCAGGCCGCGACTGGAATTTTCGGAGTGGATGCTAGCAAACTGACCGTCCCTCAAGCAGCTTTTCTAGCAGGATTGCCACAAAGTCCTATCTCCTACTCACCTTATGAATCAACTGGTGAGATGAAGAGTGAGGAGGATATGCAACTAGGTATCAAGCGTTCCAAAGATGTTCTTTACAATATGTACCGAACAGGAGCCATCAGTCAAGAAGACTATGAAACCTATAAAGCCTATGACATTAAGCAGGATTTCCTGCCAGCAGAAAATGTTAACATTACTGCTAAAGGCTTCCTCTACTTCTCTGCCCTCGATGAAGCGACGAACCTCATGTATGATTACTTGGTACAAAAAGATAACGTCTCTGCACAAGAACTAAAGAACGAATCTATCCAAAAATCCTATCGTGAATTGGCCGAAAAAGAAATTCAAAACGGCGGCTATCGTATTACAACTACCATTGATAAAGCTATTCACACGGCCATGCAAAACGCCGTAGCAAATTATGGCTACTTACTAGATGATAGTTCAGGGCAACCTGAAGTTGGAAATGTCTTGATGGACAACCAAACGGGAGCAATCTTAGGCTTTGTCGGTGGACGAGATTATCTGACCAATCAAAACAACCATGCCTTTGATACCAAACGCTCTCCTGCCTCTACTACCAAGCCTCTCTTGGCTTATGGTATTGCTATTGACCAAGGGCTCATGGGAAGTGCTAGTGTCTTGTCAAACTATCCAACTAACTTCTCTAACGGAAATCCTATCATGTATGTCAATAGCCCTGGTACAGCCATGATGAACCTTAAAGAGGCTCTAAATTACTCTTGGAATATCCCAGCCTACTGGACCTATCAGCTACTTCTTCAAAAAGGGGTTGATGTTCGTTCCTACATGGAAAAGATGGGCTATGATATCCCTGAATACGGCATCGAAAGTCTACCTATGGGGGGAGGAATCGATGTCACTGTAGCTCAACATACAAATGGCTACCAAACCTTGGCTAACAATGGTGTTTACCATAAGAAATACATGATTTCAAAAATCGAGAAGACCAGTGGCGAAGTCATTTATGAACACAAGGATGAACCTGTTCAAGTCTACTCCAAGGCAACTGCAACGATTATGCAAAGTCTACTGAGAGATGTTATCTCATCCCGAGTGACCTCGACCTTCCAGAATGACCTTGCGTCCCTTAACTCTAGTCTCGCAAGGGCCGACTGGATCGGAAAAACTGGTACTACCAATGAAGACGGTGATATGTGGCTCATGATTTCAACTCCAAGACTGACCTTGGGAGGCTGGATTGGCCATGATGACAATAGCCCACTCGCCAAGGGTGCAGGTCACTATCGAAATGCTAACTACATGGCCCATCTGGTCAATGCCATCCATCAAGCTTCTCCTTCTGCTTGGGGTTCAGAGCGCTTTAGTCTTGATCCTAGTGTTACTTCATCTCAAGTCCTTAAATCAACTGGGCAAAAACCAGGTAAGGTTTCCATCAACGGAAAAGAGATTAATGTAACAGGAGAAATGGTGACTAGCTACTGGGCTAACCAAGCAGGTGCACCAACTACGACCTACCGTTTTGCGATTGGTGGAAGTGATTCAGACTATCAAAACGCTTGGTCTAGTATTTTGGGAAGTTTACCAAAAGCATCTACTTCCTCATCAAATAGCAATAATAACAACAATACTAACAATCGTAATAATAACAATAATAGTGCTACCAACAGTAATACTGGTAACAGTAGCTCTACACCAAATAACAGTAGTAATCCACCTGCTTCTAGCAGCCAACAGCAATAAATACTATATTGTTTGAGAGTGAGAAAAAATTTCTGAAAGAAATGATTTTTCTCCACTCTCTTTTTTCTTTTTTCATTTCATGGTACAATATGTACATGAATAAATATCAAAAGAATATATTTAAGGGAACTATCTATTCTCTCCTTTCTGGCTTAATTTGGGGAATCTGCGGAATTTTAGGAGAGTACTTTTTTGCCCACTATCAAGTATCATCAGGCTGGATTACCTCCATGCGTCTCCTCGTCGCAGGTAGTGTAGTACTCATCTTATCGAGCTTTCAACTCCGCTCCCAGCTCTTTGATATCTGGAAAAATTGGAAAAATTACCTTCCTTTTCTGGCCTATGCCATCTTAGGGATTTTCTCCGTTCAGTTTTTCTTCTATCTCTGTGTCGAGTACTCCAACGCAACCACTGCCACCATCCTCCAATTTATCAGCCCTATCTTTATCCTCCTTTACAATCGCATCATCTACAAGAAAAAAGCTTCAAAAAGTGCCATTTTTTATGTCTTGATTGCTATGATTGGAGTTTTTCTGATGGCTACAAAAGGAGATTTGTCTAAACTATCAATTACTCCCCTAGCTCTCATAACAGGACTCCTTAGCGCTCTGGGCCTCATGTTCAATGTTATATTACCCCAGCGTTTTGCTAAAAATTATGGGTTCGTGCCTACTGTTGGATGGGGGATGATTATTGCGGGGCTTTTTAGTAATGTTCTCTACCCCGTTTATGAGATTAGCTTCCAGCTTGATGCCATTAGTATCTTGATTTGTTTGACCATCGCCTTTTTGGGAACGGCTTTTGCCTTTTTCCTTTCCATGAAGGCTGTTTCCCTGGTCTCGCCCTTGGTAGTATCAGTCGTCAGCGCAAGCGAACCGCTATCCTCAGCGATCCTCAGTGTCCTTTTCCTTGGGATGGTCCTAGATGGTTTCTTGGTACTGGCCATGATTTTAATTATCGTTCCTATGATTTTTTTGTCAATTGAAGAATCAAAATCAAAGAATTAAACACCCTCTTTTGATACTTTAGGCTTCAATTTTGAAGCCTTTTTTGATAGAATAGTAAGCATTACAAAGAGTGAGGAGACCCCTATGACTGCTACAAAAATGAATGCACAAGAAATTATCCAATTTATCGCCAATGCTGAAAAAAAGACCAGGGTAAAAGTGACCTTTGAAGGACAACTTGCTGAAACTATCCCTACTTCTGTAACCAAGCTTGGAAATATTCTTTTTGGAGACTGGAAAGATATCGCTCCTCTTCTCGAAGGACTGACTGAAAACAAGGATTATGTTGTTGAGCAAGATGCCCGTAACTCAGCTGTACCTCTCCTTGACAAGCGTGACATCAATGCCCGTATCGAACCAGGTGCTATTATCCGTGACCAGGTTGAGATTGGCGACAACGCTGTTATCATGATGGGAGCTGTGATCAATATTGGTGCTGAAATCGGTGCTGGTACTATGATTGATATGGGAGCCATTCTGGGTGGACGTGCTATTGTCGGTAAAAATAGTCATGTAGGTGCCGGCGCTGTTCTTGCAGGTGTTATCGAACCAGCTAGTGCAGAGCCTGTCCGTGTCGGTGATAATGTACTCATCGGTGCTAACGCTGTGGTTATCGAAGGTGTTCAAATCGGTAGCGGTTCTGTTGTCGCTGCAGGTGCCATCGTCACTCAAGATGTTCCAGAAAATGTTGTGGTAGCTGGTGTTCCAGCTCGTGTTATCAAAGAAATCGATAGCCAAACTCAACAAAAAACAGCGCTAGAGGATGCGCTTCGTACCTTGTAATTAGTAACAGAGGCGGAAACTTTCCAGCCTCTTTATCGTATCAGTAGAAGGAAATTAGATATGTTAGATTTGATTCAAACTCGACGCGATCTTCACCAAATTCCTGAGCTTGGTTTAGAAGAATTCAAGACTCAAGCTTATTTACTAAATGTCATTGAGAAATTAACAGCTGGTAAGGATTTTGTTCAGATTCGTACTTGGCAAACAGGTATTCTAGTGTATTTACAGGGAAGTCAGCCAGAACGTACCATTGGTTGGCGGACAGATATCGACGGACTCCCAATCGTTGAACAAACAGGTCTTGCCTTTGCCTCTCAGCACCCAGACCGTATGCATGCTTGTGGACATGATTTTCACATGACCATTGCCCTAGGAAGTCTCGAACGTGCTCTAGAAAACCAACCTAAAAACAATCTCCTCTTTCTCTTCCAACCTGCCGAGGAAAACGAAGCAGGTGGCATGCTCATGTATGAAGATGGGGCCTTTGGCGACTGGTTGCCTGACCAATTTTACGCTCTTCACGTTCGTCCAGACTTAAAAGTTGGACAAATTGCGACCAATACCCATACACTCTTTGCAGGAACTTGCGAGGTCAAGATTCATTTTAAGGGAAAAGGTGGACACGCAGCCTTCCCTCATGAAACCAAAGATGCCTTGGTTGCTGCGAGCTATTTTGTAACTCAAGTCCAATCAGTCGTCAGCCGTAATGTTAATCCTATCGAGGGAGCGGTTGTAACTTTTGGTGTCTTTCAAGCCGGAACTGCCAATAATGTTATCACTGATAAGGCCTTTTTGCATGGAACCATTCGAGCTCTCACATATAGTATGAGCCTCTTAGTTCAAAAACGTGTCAAAGCCATCGCTGAAGGTGTCGCAGCTGCTTTTGATATGGATGTGGAAGTTGAACTCAAGCAGGGAGGTTACCTACCTGTCGAAAACAACCCTGAATTAGCTCGAGAATTGATGACCTTCTTTGATGAAAAAGAGGGAATTGAACTAATCGACATCGAACCTGCCATGACAGGAGAAGATTTTGGTTATCTTCTCTCCAAGGTTCCTGGTGTCATGTTCTGGCTTGGAATTGATAGTCCCTATGCTCTTCACCATCCACAGATGAGTCCTAAAGAAGAAGCTCTGGCAATTGGAGTCGAAGCTGTATCAAGCTTTTTAGCAAAGAAAGCTGCGGAGTAAACAATGAAAAAAGCCCTACGCAAGCAGGTCTTGCAAGAACTCAAATTTCTATCAGCCGAAGAAAAGGAAGTCATGGACGCTTGGTTGACTGAGCAACTACTCCTACATCCCTTCTACAAGGAAGCAAAAACCATCGCTACTTACCTGTCTTTTCCTCATGAATTTCAGACAGCTAGACTCATCGAACAAGCTCAAAAAGATGGGAAAACCATCCTCATTCCCAAAACCTATCCACAAGGGAAAATGGACTTTGTGCTCTATGAACCAGAGAAACTCGAAAGAAATTCTTTTGGACTTCTTGAACCTCAAGGAGACTTCACAATCCTTGAACCCTCTCAGATTGATTTGATTCATGTTCCTGGTTTGGCTTTCAATCCTTCTGCTTATCGGATTGGCTACGGTGGTGGTTATTATGATCGCTACTTAGAGCATTTCCCAGGCCACACCATCAGTACACTTTATCCTTGTCAGATTCAGGACTTCCAGCCTGATTCACATGATATTCCCGTTGAGGAGGTACTTATCTATGAAAAAGATTTTTGATCGTCGGTATCCTGTCACGAGCTTCTTTCTTCTCGTGACAAGCCTGGTTTTTATACTCATGTTTTTAACCAGTGGTTTTAACTACACAAGTGCAGCCACCTTGTATCAATTCGGAGCTGTGTATCCCCCTGCTATCAAGGCCATGCCTGAACAAGTCTGGCGCTTATTCTCGGCAACCTTTGTCCATATTGGCTTGGAGCACTTTTTAGTCAATATGCTATCCCTCTACTTCTTAGGACGTCAGATGGAACAAATCTTTGGCTCCAAACAGTTTTTCTTTATCTACCTTCTATCAGGTATGATGGGAAATCTCTTTGTCCTAGTTTTTAGTCCCAATGCCATTACTGCAGGTGCTTCAACTGCCCTCTACGGTATGTTCGCTTCTATTGTCGTCCTTCGGTATGCTTCACGCAATCCCTACCTCCAACAACTTGGTCAATCCTATCTCTCCCTCTTAGTCATCAACCTAGTAGGTAGTGTCTTAATCCCTGGGATCAGCCTTGCTGGACATGTCGGGGGAGCTGTCGGCGGTGCTTTACTGGCTATCGTCTTCCCAGTTCGAGGAGAACGAAAAATTTACAGCCCAGGCCAACGTGGTCTTGCAACCCTAGCTTTTATTGCTTTATCAGCTCTACTACTTTTTATCGGACTATTATAAGAACAAGAAAAACCATTGGAAAAACTCGAAAAGAATTGAGGTCCAATGGTTTTTTCATATCATTTGTTAGACTGCAAAGTTCTTAAAACCCATTATTTTCGCTGAGTTCTTTGAACCAGTGGCCTGATTTTTTTAGGCGTCGTTCTTGCGTTTCAAGGTCAAGCTCGACTAAACCATAACGGTTTTTATAGCTATTGAGCCATGACCAGCAATCGATAAAGGTCCAGATCAAGTAGCCTTTACAGTTGGCACCATCTTCAATGGCACGATGAAGTTCACGAAGGTGACCTTTGACAAAGTCAATACGGTAATCATCCTGAATCATACCATTCTCACGGAATTTATCCTCACCTTCAACGCCCATCCCATTCTCTGTCAACATCCACTCGATATTGCCATAGTTTTCCTTGATATTTTGAGCAATATGATAGATCCCTTGCTCGTAGATTTCCCAACCGCGGTGGGGATTAATCTTACGACCAGGCATGACATAAGGTTCATAAAAATGTTCTGGCAAGAGCGGACTATCAGGGTGCTTAGCAAAACGTGGCGCCATGACACGTAAAGGTTGGTAGTAATTGACTCCCAGAAAGTCGACTGTATGTTGGCGAATGAGTTCCAATTCTTCAGCCGTGTACTCTGGTAACAAGTCATGCTCAGCTAAAATTGCCACTAATTCTTCTGGATAAGTTCCCAAGACAGATGGATCTAGGAAAGATTGAGCCTGGAATAGATCAGCAATGCGTGCAGCTTTGACATCCGCAGGATGCTGACTACGTGGATAAGCTGGAGTCAAGTTGAGGACAATTCCAATCTTAGAACCAGGTAAGACTTCATGACAAGCCTTAACTGCCAGAGTGCTGGCTAGTTGGGTATGATAGGCAACCTTTACTGCTGCTTTGGCATCTACCTTATGAGGATAATGGGCATCATAGAAATAGCCAAACTCTACAGGAACGATAGGCTCATTGAAGGTAATCCATTGGTCCACAAGGTCGCCATAAGTCTCAAAACAGAAACGAGCATAGTCTTCATAAGCCTTAATCGTCGCCTTATTTTCCCAACCATCACCATCTTCTTGAAGGGCAAAAGGCAGATCAAAATGATAGAGATTGACTAAGAGACGGATTCCCTTGGCCTTAATCGCTTCAAAGACCTGGCGATAGAAAGCCACACCCTGAGAATTGACTTCTCCACGTCCTTGTGGGAAAATACGAGACCACTGGATAGAAGTTCGAAAGGCTGTGTGACCTGTTTCTAACAATAATTCGATATCCTTTTCCCAGTTTTCATAGAAGGTCGACGTTTTGTCTGGTCCAATACCATTGTAGTAACGGTTTGGTTCTACTTGAAACCAATAATCCCAGAGATTATCTCCCTTGCCGTCACCAGGCACTCGTCCTTCTGTCTGTGGTCCAGATGTTGAGGAACCCCAGACAAAATTCTTTGGAAATTTTAGCATAGCTCTACCTCTTTATTTACTCTTTTTATCTTTATTTTATCTCATTATAGAGAAAAAACAAGGCAAAAACTAGTTACATTTTTGTCTTGTTTTTCTTCTGATTATAGATTTTATTTGTTTGTTAGGATTTCAAGAGTTTCAAGCAAGTTATCAGCGTGAACTTCGATAGTATCTCCTGTCGCCTTGATCTTGACTTCTACGATACCATCAGCTGCTTTCTTCCCAACAGTGATACGGATTGGAAGACCAATCAAGTCGCTATCGCTGAATTTAACACCGACACGTTCGTTACGGTCATCCGTCAAGACTTCGTAGCCTTTATTTACCAAAGCTTCTTCGATACGATTTGTCAATGTAAGACTTCCTTCATCCTTAACATTAACCGGAATCAAGTGCACATCAAATGGTGCCAATTCTTTAGGGAAGTTGATTCCCCAAGCGTAACGATATTCGCCTTTTGGAGTTTTGTTGACAAAGAGGCGAGCGTGTTGTTCCATGACTGCTGAAAGGAGACGGCTGACACCGATACCATAACATCCCATGATAATTGGAATCGCACGACCATTTTCATCCAAGACATCTGCTCCCATACTTGCTGAGTAACGAGTCCCAAGTTTAAAAATGTGACCAATCTCGATACCACGTGCAAAGTTGAGAACACCTTGTCCGTCAGGAGAGATTTCACCCTCACGAACTTCACGGATATCGACATACTCGGCAGTGAAATCACGGCCTGGGTTGACACCAGTCAAGTGGTAACCATCTTCGTTGGCACCAGCAACAGCATTGCGACTATCTTGCACCTTACGGTCTGCGATAATCTTGACATTTTCTGGAAGATTGACTGGCCCAAGTGAACCAAAGTCCGCTCCTAACAATTCTTTCACTTCCATCTCAGTTGCAGGTTCCAAGAAATCTGCTCCAAGGTAGTTTTTCAATTTGACTTCATTGAGTTGGTCATTGCCAACGAGTAGGGCAACAACTGGCTCCTCGTCTGCTATATAAACCAAGGTCTTGATTGTTTGCTCTTCAGAGACATTCAAGAAAGCAGCAACTTCATCAATCGATTTGACACCTGGTGTTTCCACGCGAGCCACTTCATCTTCAGTCACAACACGATTGCTTGGTTTGTAGGCGTTGGTTGCCATTTCCAAGTTGGCTGCATAACTTGATTCACTTGAGTAGGCAATGGTATCTTCACCAGAAACCATCCATTTGAGCAATTCTGCCTTGATTTCTTCTTGCACTTGATCAGGGATTTCATCAAACGATGCAACAGACTTATCTAAAACTACCCAACGGTCAAGGTCTGTACGAGCAGGTGTGATGGCCATAAATTCTTGACTATCCTTACCACCCATAGCTCCACCGTCACCGATGATGGCTTTGAAGTCCAAGCCACTACGAGTGAAGATACGCTCGTAAGCTGCCTTGTACTCATCATAAGTAAGATCCAAACTATCGTAGTTAGCGTGGAAGCTGTAGCCGTCTTTCATGATGAACTCACGGGTCCGAAGAAGTCCATTACGTGGACGTTTTTCATCACGATACTTAGGCTGGATTTGGTAGAGGTTCAGCGGCAATTGCTTGTAAGACTTGACAGAATCACGGACAATCGCTGTAAACGTTTCTTCGTGAGTTGGACCTAAGATAAAGTCTGACTTCTCACGATTTTTCAATTTGTACAAGTCTTCACCGTAGGTTTCATAACGGCCAGATTCACGCCAAAGGTCAGCACTGAGAAGGGCTGGAGCCAACATTTCAACAGCGCCCATCTTGTCAAACTCTTGACGCATGATATTCTTGGCTTTTTCGATTACACGGTTAGCAAGTGGCAGGTAAGAATAGACACCTGCTGATACTTGACGAACATAACCAGCACGCAACATAAGGGCGTGGCTGATAACTTGAGCATCGCTTGGCATTTCGCGAAGCGTTGGAATAAGCATTTTACTTTGTTTCATATTTTTCCTCTAATTCTTAAAAGAAGGTTCGCATGATGTCGTTCCAAGTCACAGCGAGCATCAAGACGACCATAATGACAACTCCGACCAGAGTGACATAGGTTTCAATTTCTTGTTTTAGTGGTTTGCGACGGATAGCTTCTAGGATGTTGAGCACGATTTTTCCACCATCCAGCGCCGGGATCGGAATTAAGTTGAAGATCCCGATATTGATGGAAATCATAGCCAAGAAGAACAAGACATTTTCAAGACCATTCTTAGCAGCATCGCTACTTGCCTTAAAGATAGCAACGGGGCCACCTAATTTATTCAAATCAGGTTGGAAGATCAAGCTTTTCAAAGCATTGAGAATGCGCAAGGCTGAATCAGCTGCACTTGTAAATCCGCCCATAAACATGGACCAGATATCTGATTTGAGTCTTGGCTGAACACCCAGAATATAACGACCTTGACTTTCTTCAGGTGCCACACTCACTTGTTTTTCAGTTCCACTCTCAGCAATAGTCACATCCAAAACAGGCGCTGTTTTGTCCTTGGTTTCTGCATCGACCGCCTGAATCAAATCTGCCCAATTTAAAATCTCGTAACTTCCGACCTTAGTGATTTGGGCCGTATTTTCAACACCAACCTTAGCCAAAGCGCTATCTGGAATAATATTGAAGTTATTCGTTTGCGTATCACGAACACCGCCTTGCATGAAAATCAAGATCCAAAAGACGATAACTCCTAGGATAAAATTATTCATAGGACCAGCAAAGTTGGTGATCATTTTACCCCAGACAGTCGCATTTTGATATTGGACATCTAAGGGAGCAATACGAACTTCCGTTCCATCAGCTTCCACAATGGTCGCATCATGATCAACTGAGAAGGTCTTCTCTTCTTCCAAGACCAAGCCTCTAATAAAGAGTTTGTCCTCAAAATCAAACTGAGTGACCTGCATAGGCAGAGCTGTCTGGTCAACCTTTTTACCAGAGAGATTGATACGCTTGACCTTGCCATCCGCTGCTAGTGTTAAGCTCGCGGGAGTTCCAGTCTTGATTTCTGTCGTATCTTCACTCCAACCTGCCATCCGAACGTACCCACCAAGTGGCAGGAGACGAATGGTATAGGCGGTCCCATCTTTTCCGATATGAGCAAAGATCTTGGGGCCCATCCCGATGGCAAACTCACGAACCAAAATCCCAGACTTTTTAGCAAAGTAAAAATGCCCAAACTCGTGTACAACCACGATAATTCCAAAGACCAGGATAAATGTTAGTAATCCTATCATTTAATTTCTGTTCACCTTTCCTTAAAATAAGCCAAAGAGGTGCATAATAGGGAAAACTACTAGCATACAGTCAAAACGATCCAGTACCCCACCATGACCAGGGATAAATTTGCCTGAGTCTTTGACTCCAAAATGACGCTTCATAGCACTTTCGATTAAATCACCCAACTGACCTGCTAGACTAAAGAAGATAGCAAAAACCAGCATTTTGTAAAGCCCATATGGTAAAGCAACGGTACTATCGACTAGCATAAAGATGAGAGTCGCTAGCATAGCAGCCAAGATCCCCCCTATAGCACCTTCTATGGTCTTGTTAGGCGATACTCTCGGAGCAAGCTTTCTCTTGCCAAGCTTCATCCCCACCAGATAGGCACCGCTATCTGTTGCCCAAACCAAACAAAGTCCCAAAAGGGCCCTATCCAAGCCTGCAATTCGAGCATCAACCAAGGCATTAAAGCCGAAGCCAACATAGAAACTCATGGCAATCGGAAAAACAGCATCCTCAATGGTGTAGTTCTTGCTGAAGACTGTCGCTCCTAGCATGATGAGGATCACAACTCCATAGGCTACAACATTCCCATCTACAGGTAAAAACTTCCAGTAGTTTTCCAATGGCACGGTCAGAGCAAAGGTCGCTAGTAAAGTCAAGAGACCTTCAGGCGTCATGGTATTTAACCCTTTCATGCGAAGCAACTCATGCACTCCCAACATAGCCACAAGTCCCATAGCAATCTGTAACCATAGACCACCGAGGATCAAGATTGGTATAAAGATAGCCAAGGCCAAGATAGCAAAGAGAGTTCTCTTTTGTAAATCCTTTATCATAATAACTCCTATACTCCTCCAAAGCGACGGTTGCGGCGATTATACTCAACGATAGCCTCTTTCAAGGCTTCCTCATCAAAGTCAGGCCACAAAACATCCGTGAAATAGAGCTCGCTATAAGCAGCCTGCCATGGCAAGAAATTACTCAAACGAAGTTCACCGCTGGTCCGAATAATCAAGTCAGGATCACGCAAGACTTTTGGCAAATGTCCCGTAAAGAGATATTCCCCAATCAACTCCTCGGTGATATCACCAGGATTGATCTTAGCATCTAAAACATCCTGTGCAATCAACTTGACCGCTTGTGTAATCTCAGCTCGTCCACCATAATTAAGGGCAAAATTGAGAATCAATCCTGTATTTAACTTAGTCAGTTCTTCTGCCTTTTTCAAGGCATCAAAAGTCTGCTTCGGCAAACGATCAGTCTCCCCAATCATTTGAATCTTCATGTTCTTCTGATGCAATTCAGGAACAAACTTATCATAAAATTCAACAGGTAAGTTCATGATAAATTTGACTTCCTGATCTGGACGGGTCCAGTTTTCAGTCGAGAAGGCATAGACCGTCAAGGCTTTGACTCCCATATCACTAGCAGCAATGGCTACCGTTCTCAAAGCATCCATCCCAGCCTTATGGCCAAAGACACGCGGTTGCATCCGTTTTTTAGCCCAACGACCATTACCATCCATGATAACACCGATGTGGGCTGGCACCATTTCTGGCGTTTCTGTCACTTTATCTTTTTTTAAAAATCCAAACATGATTGTATTCCTATTCAAAAATCTATCGTTTTATTATACCATATTTTTCACTTTTCTTCTATCATCTTCTCTTATTCTAAGGCGGAATTCGCCATATTTCTAAGATTACAAGCCTTGCATTTCCCAAAGAAAGTTGATACAATAAACGTATAAAGATTAAATCCTTGTTCAGTTACAGGGATTTTTTATTGAAAGGATTTTATCATGTCAAAGACACTCCAACGTAAAAAACAATTGAGAAACAGCCTACGTCGCTCAGGCGCATTTTCAAACACTGTAAACAAGGTTGTCGAAGAAACAAAAAAAGTTGTAAAACATGCTGAAAAAGCAGCAAGCGAGGCTGGAAAAGCTGTCTCTAAGCAAGTAGAAAAAGCTGTAGAAGCAACTAAAGAGCAAGCCCAAAAGGTTACAACTTCTGTTGAAGATTTCGCAGCTAACTTAGGCGGACTTCCACTTGACCGTGCTAAAACTTTCTACGATGAAGGGATCAAATCTGCTGCTGACTTCAAAAACTGGACAGAAAAAGAACTCCTTGCCTTGAAAGGAATTGGTCCAGCTACCATCAAGAAATTAAAAGAAAACGGCATTAAGTTCAAGTAATCTTTCCTGTCCCTTGCATTTCCGTGAAAAACTTGTTAAAATATAGCCATTAGAGGTGTTTTGAGTCCCACATTTTACAGAAAGTGGCGGTGCTGAGAAGTCCACAAATGTGTCAAAACTGGTTGCTAATGGATGAAATTAAAAAATGAAATATAAATGTCTTTTTGTTTAAAAGACGAGAGATGCGGGCATCTGCCCGAAATTGGGTGGTACCGCGGATAAACATATTCGTCCCTGTCATGTAGATGGCAGGGACGATTTTTCTTTTACACCCCTAGCCAAAGGAGGTTGTCATGAAACAATCTTTTAACACCAGCAAACTCTACTTTGGTTTTCCTATCTTCATCTTAGGCTATCAGGACCAGAACTTTGGGCACAATATTACGACCTGCAGTTCCTCCTATAGTCTAGGCAATTGGCTAGTCATCGGTGTTGGTGCTGAGGAAAATGCGGCTGACCAGATTAAGCATTACCAACAGTTCACTGTCAACATCCCTGACGAAAACCTCATGCTTGAGATGGAACAGGCTGGCTTCATCAGCCATCGGGAAAAATTGAAACACCTGGGGCTTGACTATGAGATTTCTGAACGAACTCAGGCACCGATTTTAGAGGCTTGTCCAGTCGTTTTGGATTGCCAGGTAGATCGAATTATCGAGGAAGATGGCATCTGCCATATCTTTGCCAAGATTATAGACCGTCTGGCTGATCCTGAGCTCTTAGATGACAAGGACCATTTTATAAATGACCGTTTTGCGCCTACTTACTTTATGGGGGACGGCCACCAGCGTGTTTATCGTTATCTGGACGACCGAGTCGATCCCATGGGAAGCTTTATCAAGAAAGCGAGGCAGAAGAATGACAAGAGCAACATTACCTGAACGAATCGAAACGGAGCGACTGGTCTTACGAGTCCGTACAGTGGCGGATGCTGAGGATATTTATGCCTACGCTAGTCTCCCAGAAGTTTCTTACCCAGCAGGCTTTCCACCCGTCAAGACCTTGGAAGATGAGATTTATTATCTGGAGCATATCCTTCCCGAGCGCAACGAAAAAGAAAATCTCCCAGCAGGCTACGGAATTATCGTTAAAGGAACCGATACAATCATTGGTTCTGTCGATTTCCCCCGTCGCTACGAAGACGATGTACTGGAGATTGGCTATATCTTGCACCCAGACTATTGGGGGCGCGGTTATGTGCCTGAAGCAACGCGTGCCTTGATTAACTTAGGCTTTAAAGAATTGGGTCTTCACAAGATTGAACTGACTTGCTTTGGCTACAATGTCCAAAGTCAACGAGTCGCAGAGAAGCTTGGCTTCACCCTTGAAGCTCGCATAAGGGATCGCAAAGATGCTCAAGGGAATCGTTGCGATGATTTGAGATACGGCTTGCTGAAGAGTGAGTGGGAATGTTTAGTGATTAAAAGGAACGAATAATGGCAAAAAAAGAAATAAATACTGATTTATGGGTTCATGAACTTTTGAAAGAAGCAGGAATTCGTGAAAATTTTGATGCCCAAGGAAGCAATGTTAAAGAGATTGATGAAGCTCTGAAAACTGCCTCGAAAAAAGGAACTGGAAATTCAGGTTTCCCAGAATACGTTGGAATTGTTAAAGATTTTTTAATCATTATTGAGGATAAACCTGGATTATCAAAACATATCAATTATACAGATGATGATTTAATTGCTGATGATACTAAATCAAACACAGACTACGCAGTAAACGGAGCGGTCTTTTATGCTAGGCATTTAGCAGATAAGGTTAGTTATAAAAAAATCATTGCTGTAGGAATTAGTGGTAATGAAAAAAAACACCGCATTACACCTGTTTTTGTGAATGAACGGGGTGAGTATTTTGAACTTGCTGACATTGAAACTTTGATTTCTTTCTCAATAGATAATATTGATGAGTATTACGTAAAAGAGATTCTTCAAGAAGAAACCAATTTTGAAAAAGAAACGGCTGAGATTTTAAAAGATGCAGCGACTTTACATAATGATTTGAGAAACTACGGTAATATCGAGGAAAAGAACAAACCTCTGATTGTTTCAGGTATCCTGTTAGCTTTGAGAGAAACGGAGCATGGAAACTTCTCTCTGGAAAGTTTAACTGGAGATACTGTAAAAACAGACGGTTCAAAGATATATGCTGCCATCAAGTCTAACCTTCAGCGTGCTAATGTGTCTCCTGAAGTAAAAAAAGATAAACTACTTAGTCAGTTTGCTATCATCAAAGACGATGTGAAAATTAATGAGAAAAATGCTAACCTAGGTAAAACACCTATCAAATACTTTACAGAATTTCTTTATAAAAGCATCTACCAAAGTTTAAGATATTACAATTCTGCTGAAGATTATCTTGGTCGTTTTTACGGAGAATTCATGTCTTACTCTGGAGGAGACGGTCAGAACTTAGGTATTGTTTTAACACCAAAACATATCACACAACTTTTTTGTGATTTAGTCGATTTAAAGCCGACGGATAAAGTTTTTGATCCGACTTGCGGTACAGCAGGTTTTCTAATTGCCGCGATGCATGATATGTTAACAAAAGCAGAAAGTGATTATCAACGTGGTCAAATTCGGAAATATCAGCTTTTTGGGATTGAAGAACAATCTTATATGTTTACAATTGCAACAACGAATATGATATTACGCGGTGATGGGAAAAGTAACCTTGAAAACCAAGACTTTCTACGCCAAAATCCTAGTAAGCTTCAGCTAAAACAATGCAACGTTGGTATGATGAATCCGCCATATTCAATGGGTTCGACAGCCAATACCGAACTGTATGAAATCAACTTTACAGAACATCTGTTAAATTCTTTAGTCGAAGGTGCTAAGGCGGTTGTTATTGTTCCTCAGTCTACCTTTACAGGAAAGACCAAGTTTGAAAAAGAAACTAAACAAAATATTTTAAAATATCATACTTTAGAGGGTGTTATCACACTTAATAAAAATACCTTTTATGGCGTAGGAACAAACCCTTGTATTGCAGTATTTACAGCTGGTATACCACATCGTCCGGAAAAAGAATGCAAATTTATCAACTTTGAAAATGATGGTTTTGAAGTTTCTAAACACATCGGTCTGGTTGAAACAGCTACAGCTAAAGATAAAAAACAACACTTGCTTGATGTCTGGTTGGATCGCACGGAAGCAGAAACTAAGTTCTGTGTTCAAACAACAATTGAAGCTGATGATGAGTGGCTCCACTCTTTCTATTACTTTAATGATGAAATTCCTTCTGAGGAAGATTTTCAAAAGACCATTGCAGATTATCTAACTTTTGAAGTCAATATGATTACTCATGGCCGAGGTTATCTTTTCGGAATAGAAGAAAAAGAGAATTATCAAGAAAATACCGATATTGAGGAACTTCCGATGGTAGCGGAAAAAGGTGACAAGTATGAATGAAATTTCTAATTTTGTCCTTTATACGACACCTAATGGTGATGTTAATTTAGATATTCTCTTACAAGATGAAAATCTTTGGTTGACACAAAAAGGGATTTCTGAGTTATTCGGAGTTTCTAAATCAACAGTTAGTCACCATTTATCAAATATTTATAGTGATGGCGAGTTGGATAAGCTGGCAACTGTTCGAAAATTTCGAACAGTTCAAAAAGAGGGTAGTAGAACGGTTCAGCGCGAATTAGAGTATTACAATCTTGATGCCATTATATCGGTTGGTTATCGCGTCAACTCAACGAAGGCGACACAATTTCGAATTTGGGCAACGAATACCTTAAAAGAATTTATTATTAAGGGGTTTGTACTTGATGATGAGCGTCTTAAACAGGGACAAACGGTCTTTGGTAAAGATTACTTCCGTGAGCTCTTAGAGCGAATCCGTTCAATCCGTGCCAGTGAACGCCGTATTTATCAGCAAATAACCGATATTTTTGCGGAATGCGCTATTGACTACGATAGAAATTCTGAAATCACTAAGAATTTCTATGCTATGGTGCAGAATAAGTTTCATTTTGCTATTACAGGTAATACCGCTGCTGAGATTATTTATCATAAGGCAGACGCTGATAAGAAACAAATGGGATTAACGACTTGGAAGAATGCACCAGATGGTCGAGTCCTGAAATCGGATGTGACGGTTGCTAAGAATTATTTGCAAGAAACTGAAATCCGTCAACTAGAGCGTACCGTAACCTCTTACTTCGACTATATTGAAGGTTTGGTTGAGCGACGCAATACCTTTACCATGCAATCTTTGGCGGAAAGTATTGACCGCTTCCTTTCTTTTAATGAATATGAAATTCTAGAAGGAAAAGGATCTATCTCTAAAAAACAGGCAGACGAGAAAGCCAGTCAAGAATATGAGAAATTCAACCGCACCCAGAAAATCGTATCGGATTTTGACAAGCAAATCAAAAAACTAATGGCAGGTGACAAAGATGAGTAAGTTAAAATTGACGGATGTTGAGTGGGGAATATTTCGTGTTAAAGAAATATTTACTATTGAAAACTGTAAGTGTTCTAAGGTTAAAGGCTTATCAAGTGGTAAAATTCCCTATGTTGGTGCTACGAATCGTAACAATGGTACTCTTTCATACTTAGAGAAGAAAGCTAAACTAATGACTAAAGGAAACTGTATCGTTTTTGTTTGTGACGGAGAAGGATCGATGGGACTCTCTTTTTATAAAAAAGAAGATTTCATTGGGACAACCACAGTTAAAGTCGGAAGGAATAGTAATCTCAATAAATATAACGGTATGTTTATATCTACTGTTGCTGATACTGTAAGAGGAAAATATAACTTTGGATATAAGCGAAATGAATTTCATCTAATGAATGAGACGCTACAACTCCCTATAGATTCCCAAGGTCAGCCTAACTGGCAGTTCATGGAAGATTACATTAAGCAAGAACAGAAACAACAAGCTCAGAAAATCATTGATTATTATGAGCGTAAATTGGTTGAACTAGCTGGAGATGTGGTAGGACTGGACAAGGTAGAATGGAAAACATTTCGTTTCACTGAAGTTTTTCAAGAGATTCAAAGAGGGAAACGTCTGACAAAAGCTCATCAGACAGATGGTCCTAAACCTTATATTTCCTCAACTTCCGAAAACAATGGTGTAGATGCCTTTATTGGAAATGAAACAGAGGTTCGGAAATTTGAAGATGTCCTCACTCTTGCCAATAGCGGAAGCGTTGGTTCCACTTTCTATCAACAATTTGAGTTTGTGGCTAGCGATCACGTAACAGCTTTAAAGTCTGAAAATGCAGACAAATACGCTTATCTATTTTTATCTACCGTTGTTAAACGCTTAGAAGAAAAATATTCTTTTAACAGAGAGATAAACGACACCCGTATAAAAAGAGAAAAAGTCATTCTTCCAGCTGATAAAGAAGGTAACCCCGATTTCCAATATATGTCTGACTTTGTGAAAAAATTAGAACTGGATAAAGTCCAAGAAGTACTGGAATATATATATATATCAGAATGATGACCATTCTTGAAGAAAAAGTTTGTGAAATTTCTTGGAAGGATTTCTGGATTGAAGATGTTTGTGAGATTAAATCAGGCGTCCGTTTGACAAAAGCCAATCAAGAAATAGGATTGATACCATTTGTAGGTGCTAGCGATAGCGATAATGGGGTTACAGCCTTTGTATCTAATACAAATAAAAGTCTTGATGCAAATGTGCTTGGTGTAAATTACAATGGTAGTGTCGTCGAGAATTTCTATCATCCCTACGAAGCCATTTTTTCTGATGATGTCAAACGATTGAAATGGAAAGATGAAATATACGGAAATAAATATACCTATCTTTTCTTGAAACAAATGATTCTGTCACAAAAAATCAAGTATGCCTATGGTTATAAATTCAACGGCGAACGCATGAAACGTCAAAAGATTATGTTGCCAGTTACTAAAAGTGGATTACCAGATTATGACTATATGACTTCTTATATGCAAAAACAAGAATTAGAACAAATTTTTAAGATATTGAACTACTTAAACAAGGAGAACACACATGTCTAAAGAACTTTCACCTAAATACAATCCAGCCGAGGTTGAGGCTGGTCGTTACCAAAAATGGCTTGATGCCGATGTTTTCAAGCCTTCAGGCGATCAAAAGGCTAAGCCTTATTCAATCGTGATTCCACCACCAAACGTTACAGGTAAACTCCACCTTGGTCACGCTTGGGATACAACTTTGCAAGATATCATCATCCGTCAAAAACGCATGCAAGGTTTTGATACACTTTGGCTTCCGGGGATGGACCACGCGGGGATTGCGACTCAGGCTAAGGTTGAGGAACGCTTGCGTGGTGAGGGTATTACTCGTTACGATCTCGGTCGTGAAAAATTCCTTGACAAAGTCTGGGAATGGAAAGACGAATATGCCACTACTATCAAGGAACAATGGGGCAAGATGGGTCTCTCTGTAGACTACTCTCGCGAGCGTTTCACCCTTGACGAAGGTTTATCAAAAGCGGTTCGCAAGGTTTTTGTAGACCTTTACAAGAAAGGCTGGATCTACCGCGGTGAGTTTATTATCAACTGGGACCCAGCAGCTCGCACAGCTCTTTCTGATATCGAGGTGATCCACAAGGATGTGGAAGGTGCCTTCTACCACATGAACTATATGCTGGAAGACGGTTCACGTGCCCTTGAAGTTGCTACAACTCGTCCTGAGACTATGTTTGGGGACGTTGCGGTTGCGGTCAATCCAGAAGATCCACGCTACAAGGACTTGATTGGAAAAAACGTTATCCTTCCAATCGCTAATAAATTGATCCCAATCGTTGCAGACGAACATGCCGATCCCGAGTTTGGTACTGGTGTTGTTAAAATCACACCTGCCCACGATCCAAATGATTTCTTGGTTGGTCAACGCCACAACTTGCCACAAGTCAACGTCATGAACGACGACGGAACCATGAACGAACTGGCCTTCGAATTTGCAGGTATGGACCGTTTTGAAGCTCGTAAGGCAGTTGTTGCTAAATTGGAAGAAATCGGCGCCCTCGTTAAAATCGAAAAACGTGTCCACAGTGTTGGTCACTCAGAGCGTACTGGTGTTGTGGTTGAGCCACGCTTGTCTACGCAATGGTTCGTCAAGATGGACCAATTGGCCAAGAATGCTATTGCCAACCAAGACACAGAAGACAAGGTTGAATTTTACCCGCCTCGTTTCAATGATACCTTCCTTCAATGGATGGAAAATGTCCACGACTGGGTTATCTCTCGTCAGCTCTGGTGGGGTCACCAAATCCCTGCTTGGTACAATGCTGAGGGTGAAATGTACGTCGGTGAAGAAGCTCCAGAAGGAGACGGCTGGACTCAGGACGAAGACGTCTTGGATACTTGGTTCAGCTCTGCCCTTTGGCCATTCTCTACTATGGGCTGGCCTGATGTCGACTCAGAAGACTTCAAACGTTACTTCCCAACTTCAACCTTGGTTACAGGTTACGACATCATCTTCTTCTGGGTGTCTCGTATGATCTTCCAATCCTTGGAATTCACTGGTCGTCAGCCATTCCAAAACGTGCTTATCCACGGTCTTATCCGTGACGAGCAAGGACGTAAAATGTCTAAGTCTCTCGGTAACGGGATTGACCCAATGGATGTTATCGAGAAATACGGTGCCGATGCCCTTCGCTGGTTCCTTTCAAATGGTTCTGCACCAGGGCAAGACGTGCGCTTCTCTTATGAGAAAATGGATGCTTCATGGAACTTCATTAACAAGATTTGGAACATCTCTCGCTACATCCTCATGAACAATGAAGGCTTGACTCTTGAGCAAGCGACTGCCAATGTGGAAAAAGTTGTCAACAAGGAAGCTGGAAATGTCACAGACCGCTGGATTCTCCACAACCTCAATGAAACCATCGGAAAAGCTACTGCTAACTTTGACAAGTTTGAGTTTGGTGTCGCTGGACACATCCTCTACAACTTCATCTGGGATGAGTTTGCGGACTGGTACGTTGAGTTGACCAAGGAAGTGCTTTATAGCGACAACGAAGAAGAGAAAGTTATCACACGTTCTGTTCTCCTTTACACTTTGGACAAGATCCTTCGTCTCCTTCACCCAATCATGCCATTTGTGACAGAGGAGATCTTTGGACAAATCTCAGAAGGTTCTATCGTTACAGCAGCATACCCAACTGTCAATCCAGCCTTTGAAGACCTTGCAGCTCACACTGGCGTGGAAAGTCTCAAAGACTTGATCCGTGCTGTTCGTAATGCGCGTGCGGAAGTAAACGTAGCTCCAAGCAAGCCTATCACGATTCTTGTTAAAACAAGCGACAGCGACTTGGAAGCCTTCTTTAACAGCAATGTCAACTACATCAAACGCTTCACAAATCCAGAACACTTGGAAATCGCATCAACCATCCCTGCACCTGAACTGGCTATGTCAAGCGTCATCACAGGAGCAGAAATCTACTTGCCACTGGCTGACCTCCTCAATGTCGAAGAAGAACTCGCTCGTCTCGACAAGGAACTAGCTAAATGGCAAAAAGAACTGGATATGGTCGGTAAGAAGCTCTCTAACGAACGCTTCGTAGCCAATGCCAAACCAGAAGTCGTCCAAAAAGAACGCGACAAACAAGCCGACTACCAAGCCAAATACGACGCGACAGTCGCACGTATCGATGAGATGAAGAAGTTGGTGAAATAATTATATAAATATAGCAAAGCACAGTGTAAAAACTGTGTTTTTTGATATAATAAAATAAAGAACTTTATCTAAAGGAGAATGAAATGAGTAAAATTTTTATTGCACATGCCTGGTCAGATGATGAAAATTATAGTCAGAGACAATTAGACTTTATACGTAAACTTGAGCTCGAACTAGAAGAAAAAAATTTAGATGTTATTTATGATGATAATATTGTTAACAAAAATACTTTAAATCAATTCATGATTGAAAATATTAGAAATTGCGATGTTATTTTATCTATTTGTGACAAGGCCTATTTAGAAAAATCTGAAATAAAAGATTCGGGTGTGAGTTTCGAATTAAAAGAAATAACAGAACATAATTTCTTAGATAAAGTAATACCTATCAAAATCTCAGCAGATAAGTTGCCTTACATTTTTGGTACATTACCTTACGAATCTTTCTGTAAAGAATTTGAGGAAATGTCGTTTGACTCATCCGATCAATTAAATTCTCTTTTTATAAGATTATCTGAAAAACTCTCAAAAGAAGAGCTCTGCCCTCAAGATAAATTGAAAGAAGAAGTTCATTCGCAACTTGATTCTATTGGTTTAATTTCTAATGTTCTTAATTCCACATTAAAGCTTTCAGATTTATATACTTATCCAGAACTCAGAATAGATAGAAAAGAAAATATAAGTTATCTTTCAGCAGAAAAGTTACTGAATAGTAAATATTATTTAGATAAAGTTTTTATAGTAGGAGATAGACAAAGTGGAAAAACATCTTTTGCAAAAAAATTATTTTTAGATATATATAATGACGGTTTTCAACCTATCTATTTAGACAGTAAAGAGATTAATTCTCAAAATATAGAAAAGGCAGTTCGCAACAAATATATTTCAACATATAAAACTAACCATAAAAATAAAGCAGAAAATATAGTTGTTATAATTGATGATTTTCATAAACTTTCGACAAAATTACAAAATACTGTTAAAAAAATTGACAAGTACGCAGGATTAATTTTGTTTGTTGATGATATTTATGATATTAGTTCGAATGATTTCACAGTAACAAGATTCACAATACAACCTTTCAAACCTTCTTTAAGAAATGAGCTTATAACAAAGTTTATAGAATCAAAATCACTCTATAGAGATTTAAACACAAATGATAAATTAAAGAAAATTGATGAGAATTCGAATCTTGTTGATATCAGTTTGGGTTTAGATAGAGGATATAAGAATGGTATTATCCCCGCATTTCCTCTGTATATTTTAATTATCCTAGGTTCTTCAACTGATGTTAACAACAGATTCGATACTCCTATATCTTCACACGGTCATTGTTATAATTTACTAATTCAGTTAGCTTTTCAAAATTGTGGAGTAAGTAATGATCGGATTGTGTCTTATTTAAACTTTTTGTCTTATTTTTCTATGTATCTTTTTAAAAAAGAAGTCTTAGAAGTATCAAATAAGGATTTCAATTTATTTTTAGAAGATTATCAAAATGATTATAAAATCTTTGACCTGGAAGAGTATCTAAGTTTGCTAATGAAAACTGGATTGTTGAAAAAAAGCAACTCTTCTAACTATAGTTTTTGCTATGAGTATCTATATTATTACTTTTTAGGGCAATATCTATCTGATAACTTTAATGAACATCTTGATGACATACAAAACATTATTTTGAATCTGGATTTAGAACAGAATGGCCACATAAGTATTTTTTTAGCGCATCATTGTAAAGATCAACGATTAATAGAAATGTTAAACTATAGCTTAGAGAATTCATTTAGTGATTATACAGAAGCAACACTTGATTCTGTAGAGTTGGGTGATTTTGATAAACAAGTTAATGATTTATCTAATAATATTGATTACAGGATAGAGAACTTCGAGGAAAAACGAAAATCCGAATTGAAGCATCGAGACAGAATAGAGGAAAATGCATACTCAGAAAGAGATAACTCAGAGATAATTGAAGAAAAACAAGCTCATAGACAAAATCAAGTTAGAAATGCAATTCAAACCGTAGAAGTAATTGGAGTAATTCTTAAGAACAGATACGGGTCAATAAAAAACAAAGATTTTAATAAAATACTAAAAAATACAGTTGATGCTAATTTAAGACTTCTTACCTCTTTTATTAAGATTGTCTCCGATAAAGATTTTATACTTTTTCTAGAGAACTTTATTTCAAAAGAAGTTGATACAGAAAACCTAAATGAGGACAAACTAAGAAAAGATATTCATGACATACTTGTGAGTATGAATTTTGCTACTATATATTCACTAATTATGAAAACTGTTTCATCAATTGGTTCAGAACCTATTTCTCATTATTTTTCAGAAATGATGGAAAATAGCAATATTAATCCTAGCTATATATTAATAAAAAGGGGATTAGAACTACAATATGAAAAACAATTCTCAGAAAAAGCTATCTTAAATGATAGAAACAATAAAAATATGTCACACGTAGCTCGTACCATATTGAATTTAATGGTTGTTAATCATGTATCACGGCATTCCTTTAGCTATCAAGAAAAAGCTAGAATAGAAGAAAAATTTGGGTTTAAACCTAATTCACTCCTTAAACGAGAACAACACATAAAATCAATAGAAAACAGATAATATATAATAAGTCAAAAATTTTTGAACCCACCAAGCGATGCCATCGGCTGGGTAGCAAAATAGAGCTGAACAACACAAAAAAATCTCTTAGATTCATTTCTAAGAGATTTTTTCTTTCTTCCCCCTCACAACCAGCCTTCTTCTTCGGCAGTTTTGGCTGCTTCAGTTCGGTTGCTGGCGCCTAATTTGGAGAGGATATTGGTCATGTAATTACGGACGGTGCCGTTTGAGAGGTAGAGCTTATCCGCAATTTCTTGGTTGGAGAGACCTTGCGCTACTTCATGTAGAACAGCGACTTCTTGCTCGGTCAAGGGATTGGGATGGGTCATCATGACTTCCATCAACTCTGGAGAATATTCCTTGCGTCCCTCTAACACCGTATGCAGGGTTTGCATTAGTTCGGCGATGCTTCGCTCTTTCAAGACATAGGCGTCGACTCCTGCTTTGACCGCTCGTTCAAAATAGCCTGGACGTTTAAAGGTCGTAACGATAACCACCTTGGTTTCAGGCACTTCTTGTTTGATCCACTCGAGCGCTTCTAGTCCCGTCTTTACTGGCATTTCGACGTCAAGGATGGCAATATCTACTGCTTCTTTCCCCAAAACCTCGATAGCCTCGGCTCCATTTTTTACCTGCAAGACAGCCTCCACATCTGGCTGAAAGCTTAAGAGCTGACACATGGCATCTCTAAGCATACTTTGATCTTCTGCGACTAATACTTTCATCTACTTTCTCTCCTTATAAGGCAGATGCACGCGCACTTCTGTGGGATCTTTCAAACTGACCAGCTCTACTTGACCTGAGAAGGCTGCTGCACGGTCACGGACTGTATGGAGTTCATTTCCTTTTACAGTTGCAAATCCTTTCCCGTCATCTCTGACTGTCAGAACCAATTCCTGATCTGTACGTTCCAGTTTTAGATAGGCTTTTTCAGCGCTGGCATGCTTGATGATATTGGTCGCCAGTTCTAACAAAATCATAGCAGCCGTCGACTCTACATCCTGGGTCAAACTAGCCTTGTCTAATTGATTATCAACCTCAACCTCAATCCCAGCAATTTCCAGCATCTTCTTAACAGTCTCAAGCTCTGAAGCTAGGGTCCGTGATTTCAGATTTTCCACGATAGTTCGCACTTCATTCATGGAGTCCTTGCTGATCTGGTGAATTTCTTTTAATTCCTTCTCCACCTGTGGATAAGCCTCCATCTGAAACAACTGCAAGGCTAAATCTGTCTTGACACTCAGCATAGCAAAGGTATGTCCCAGACTATCATGCAAATCCTGACCGATACGACTGCGTTCATTTTCAGCAAGCAATAGATTTATCTGGGCATTTTGCTTAGCCTGAGCTTCTTTCAAATCCTCCACAATACGAATCCGAACCAAACCCAATGTCATTAAATCGACAAAAGTAAGAATCCCAAGCTCAAAGGCTACAGCCTCAGTTTCGACTGACTGAAACATCATGAGTTGTCCAACAACAAGAACTTGAGCAAGGAGAAAAGTCCAGACATGCAGAGAACGAAGACTCCGCACCCTGAAATGATAAATTAAGAGATTAGAAAGGTAAAAGAAAAACCAGATATAATTAACAGCAACAAAGGCAGTATAACCAACTACATAAGTCAGCATGATCCCCCAGAAAAGCCAAGATAGGCGCTGGCTCTTGGTTGTTAAAATACCCAAATACGCCACTACAAATAGAATATCAATCAATAAATGCCAGACAGAAAGCCACCCAGTCACTACAGGTAGGATGGGGAAAATCATAAAAATTAAACTGACCCAAAACATATAGTGTATGCTTTTTAGTCTTTCAAGCATTAAGCATTCTCCTTATGACCTTGAAGGTAAATAGTCAAACCAAATAAAACTGCTGAAAAAACAAGTAGATAAATTGTGGCTGATAGATTGATGCCACCCTCATTTAAGAAGGTCTTGATCAATTCCATCAACTGATAGCTTGGTAGACGCTTCCCGATTGCTTGCATCCAGTCTGGAAATAAAGAGACAGGCATCCAGAGTCCGCCTAACACAGCCAAGCCAAAGTAAAGAAGATTGCCTACGACAGACATCAACTGACTAGAAGGTAAGAGAGTCAAGGTCAAGCCAAGAGCTACAAAAGCTACACTTCCTACTATCAGCAAGAGCGCAGCCCCAATCCAGCTTCCTAAAGGCATATCCACACCTCTGACCAAGTGCCCAACTGAGAAAACAACCAGGATTGAAACCAAATAATCAACTATCATACTTGTTATCTTTGATAGATAATATTCTACCATATTTACTGGAGTATGGCGTAATGTTTTCTGCCAGTTGTTGATTTTATCGGTATGTAAAACAGCTGGGAATGAAAACATAGCTGTCGACATCATGGAAAAGGCCGTCATAGAGATAAGGTAGTCGCGCATAAAATTAGCTGGCCCATCTGGTGTATCCTGGTACATGCCTGAAAAGAATAAATAGAAGGCCGTCGGCATCCCTACGGATAATAGATAATAGACTAATTGTCGTTTGGTCAATAGAAATTCTATCTTGTTTAGTGCAATCCATCGTTTCATCTTAGTCATCTCCCTTTTGTGTTTCTTCAAAGATTGTATCTAGCAAGCTACGGTTATTGACTTCAATTTCTTGTATCCTACAGCCTGCCTGGACTAACTGTTCCCAGAAAGCATCTGCTTCGCGTGTGACTACTTGCAGGGCATCTTGTTTTTGTGACCAGTTTTCAACCAAGTTAGATTGCGCAACGACTTCCTTGTAAACTAGAGGTAGGATGAAGTGCTTTTCAATCTCCTCACTGCGCATGGCTAGAGGTGTCGTATCACGGATCAACTCTCCCTTATTTAAAACCAAAATCCGGTCCGCTGTATGTTCTACTTCCTCAATATAATGAGACGAATAGAGAATGGTTACCCCCTGCGCTTTTAAGTCTTGGACAATTTCCCAAAAACGTTGACGGGTTGAAGTATCCATGGCCGCAGTTGGCTCATCTAAAAAGACAAGCTTTGGTCGGCCAATCAAGGTCAAGACAAATGAAAAGAGACGCTTTTGCCCACCTGACAATTTTTCTGCTAATTGTTCTTTTTGTTGCTTGTCAAACTGCAATAGTTGATCGATTTCCTGGTTGTTCAAAGGATTTGGATAAATGCTTTGAAAGAAAGCAATCAACTCTTTGACCTTTAATTTCTGAACGATGACATTTTCTTGAGGAAGGTAGCCTCTAATATAGTCTAACTGAGAACTCGTTACTGGCAAACCTTGGATGGATACTTGACCGCTGGTGACTAGTTTGTCTCCAAGCAAACAGTCCAAGAGTGTTGTCTTACCGGCACCATTTGGACCAATCAAGGCGACGCATTCGCCCTCTGCTACCTCAAAGGAAATATCCTTCAAAATAGCCTTGCCCTTGATGTTTTTATTTAGGCTTTCTACCTTAATCATGTTCATGATATTCTCCTTTCAACCACTCCTTCCCCATCGGAAAGGCGATAAAAATCATAAATCCTAGACCCCAAGCACCGCGAATGACTTGGTGAAGGAAGGCTTGATCAAACCACCCTGTAAACGTTTCGACCAACCATACCACTAGTGATAGTGCAATAAAGAGATAGAGAATCGCTTTTTTCATTTTTCAAACTCCTTTTTCACATCTGAGACCAATTTCAAACCTTCTCGGATCAACCAAGACATGATTCCAAAACTTGCAAACAACTCCCAAGGAAAATGATAGAAACCTTCATCCAATCCTGAGAACATGAGATAAGTCATGACTCCTGCTGCTACTAAACTCATTGCGACAATTACTTTATGTTTCATTTTTTCTTCCTCCATTTGATACATCTATTATAATTCTTTGAAGCATGTGCCACTAGAAGCTTCTGTCATGAGGAAATATGACAAATGTCATAAAAAGTTCACTCAGCTATGAAAATAGAATTCTTTCCAAATCAAAAAAGGTCGGGAAATCCCGACCTCTTTCGTTTTCTATTCAATTCTTATTCCACACTGAAAAGGTATGGATAAACCGGTTGTTGGCCTTGGTGGATTTCTACTTCTACATCTTCGAATTCTTCTGCGATTTCTTGGGCGATTTGGTTAGCCAATTCTTCGCTTCCATCTTCACCGATATAGAAGGTTACGATTTCACTGTCTTCATCCAACATATGTTTCAAAGTTTCAGTCAGAGTTTGGTGCATGTCAGGGTTTGATACGAGGATCTTACCATCTACCATACCAAGATTGTCATTTTCATGGATTTCCAAACCATCGATAGTCGTGTCACGAACGGCTGTTGTTACACTACCACTGACCACATCACCAAGAGCTGCAGTCATGCGTTCTTTATTTTCTTCGATAGACTTGCTTGGATCGAAGGCAAGAAGACTAGTCAATCCTTGAGGAAGAGTACGAGCTTCTACCACTACTGCTGGTTGTTCCAACACTTCAGCTGCAGATTGAGCTGCCATAAAGATATTTTTGTTGTTTGGCAAGAAGATAATGTTACGAGCATTGACTTGCTCAACAGCCTTGATAAAGTCTTCTGTCGAAGGGTTCATGGTTTGTCCACCTTCGATAACATAATCTACACCTTGAGCGCGGAAGATGTCTGCCAAGCCTTGTCCAGCTACTACTGCGATAAGGGCATATTCTTTTTCTTCAGCTGGTTTGCTGACTTTAGCTTCTTTTTCCACTTGCGCTTCGTGTTGGTTACGCATGTTATCGACTTTAACCTTAACCAAGCTACCATATTTGAGACCTTCTTGCATAACAAGACCTGGATCTTCTGTATGGACGTGAACTTTAACGATTTCATCGTCATTGACAACAAGAAGTGAATCCCCAAGTTCGTTCAAGTAGTTACGGAATTCTTCGTAGTCAAAGTCTTTTGCATAAGTTGGACCTTGCTTAAGGGCAACCATGATCTCTGTACAGTAACCAAAGGTGATGTCTTCTGTTGCCACATGGCCAGCTACAGACTTGTGGTGTTCTGCATTGATCATTTCACTCATGTTGGCTGGAGTAGCGACAAAGTCCTCAGACGCACTGTATTCACCAGTAAGAGCTGAAAGGAAACCTTCATAGATGAAGACCAAACCTTGACCACCTGAGTCCACAACTCCAACTTCCTTCAAGACTGGAAGCATGTCTGGAGTCTTAGCAAGGGCTGTTTTAGCTCCTTCCAAAGCTGCACGCATAACCTCAATAGCATCGTCTGTCTGCTCGGCTTTTTTCTTAGCACCGATGGCAGCACCACGTGATACAGTCAAGATTGTTCCTTCAACTGGCTTCATAACAGCCTTGTAGGCTACTTCAACACCAGATTGGAAGGCAAGAGCTAGGTCTTTTCCCGTTAACTCTTCTTTGGTTTTAATGGCTTGCGAAAATCCGCGGAAAAGCTGAGAAGTGATAACTCCTGAGTTCCCACGCGCACCCATCAAAAGACCTTTAGCCAAGATACTTGCAGCCTCACCAACTGTTGAAGCTGGTTTGTCTGCTACTTCTTTAGCACCGTTTTCGATAGTCATTCCCATGTTTGTTCCTGTATCTCCATCTGGAACCGGGAAGACGTTCAATGAGTTGACATATTCGGCTTGCTTGTTCAAACGAGTAGATGCAGCCTGTACCATTTCTTGAAATAAGCTTGTAGTAATATTTGACACGATTATTCTCCTACAACTTTGATATTTTGAATGTAGACATTCACAGTTTGAGCAGTGATGCCAAGTTGGTTTTCCAAACTAAAGCGAACACGCTCTTGGATATTTTTTGAGACTTCACTAATCTTAGTTCCGTAGCTCAACACGGTATATACATCAACTGCAATGCTACCATCTTCGGCCGCTTTTACAACGACACCTTTAGAATAATTTTCCTTCCCAAGGAGGGCTTGGAAATTATCTTTGAGGGCTTTCTTACTTGCCATACCGACCACACCAAAAATCTCAGTTGCTGCACCGCCTACAACGGTAGCAATCACTTCATCTGTTAGTTCGATTTGACCATCTTTTGTATTAATTTTTACAGTCATTTTTTCTACCTCAACTAGTTGATACTCTATTTTATCATATTTCAAGCCAAGTGTAAAAGCAGAATACTGTATCGGCGGATATTTGCGCCTTTTACAAGTGATTTTGAGCTTAGAGCAAAAGAAAAAGACCTGATGGCCTTTTACTCTTTATTAAACGCGTTCTACTTTACCTGATTTCAAAGCACGAGCTGAAGCCCAAACTTTTTTAGGTTTACCATCGATAAGTACAGTAACTTTTTGAAGGTTTGGTTTTACGGCACGTTTTGTTTGGTTCATCGCGTGTGAACGGTTGTTTCCTGATACAGTCTTACGACCTGTAAAGTAACATACTTTAGCCATTTGTGTTTTCCTCCTATTAGATCTAATATAGCGGATGTGCTAGCACCACATACTGTACTATGTTATCACACTTTCTCTTTTTTGGCAAGGGGATTGGAATATTTTTTTATTTAACGTAAACAACTCCCAATTTCCCAAAAGCCACGTCTCCACGGATAATCAAAGTTTTGCTGGTTGGAGCTACAGGGGCATCTGCCTTGGCTGCACCACAAAAAGTTTCCACCTTCAGGTCCACTCTCCAGTGTTGGGGCACATAGATAACTGCATTCCCAAATCCGACTTCGATATTCAGAGTAGCAAAATCACCTAACATCTCTGCATTGTCATAATAGATTTTGGCATTCCCAAATCCGACTTCAAACTCGTCTTCTACCAATTCTTGGTCTTGCTTGTAAAATGTACCCGCCCCAAAAGCGACTTCCTTGTCTGTCAGAATAGTCTTTTCACCGTCATACCACCATTTTTTCCCATTCCAAGTTCTGTTAGTATGAGTCAGCATACTTACTCCGAGAACGATTAGAACTCCCGCCCAGAACAATGACTGATTGGGAATCGGTAAAATGTCATAAAAATGATTAGCAATCATGAGGGCCACTAGGGCTGTAAAAGAGGCTGATGTCAGATGACGACGCAACAAAGCTTCAACTGATTGATAGGCAAAAAATCCAATACCGATCAAGGGCCAAATCTTCCCTTCAAGTGAAGGAATACCAAAACTTCCCTGTAACAATACTAAAGCTGCCAATACTAGCAATACAATACCAAATGCTTTCTTTTTCATGTTCTTACCTCATGTTTCTTAGATTTTCTTTTAGGAGGGATTGGTAGTGTCGTGACACGTGCACCTCCTTGTGGGTCTGATAAAAGGAAATAGTTCCTGTACCTGAGAAGGATTTGTCCACCGAGTAAACCTGCCGGATATTGGCAATGGTCGACTTGGATACCCGACTAAAATAGCGGGGGAGAATGGACTCCAACTCATAAAGCTTGAGTCGAACCTCGTAGGCTTCTTTCTGGGTATGAGCGTAAATCTTGCTACCTTCTGTCTCAAAAAAGAGAATTTCCGACAAGTCTAAGTAGTACTCACCCGTCCCCTTGTAAAAAATCAACCTAGGAGCCTTGGTTTCTTGCAAGAGTCGTTGCAAGTCAGCTATTTCATCTGTCAGGGCTGCAGCCTTGATGACAATCTCTGTCTCAGTTAATTCACTATCAATCTCGATTCGTAACTTCATCCTATCTCCTTTCTGCATCTACTATACCAAAGGCCAGAGGACTTTACAAGGGCAAAAAAGCAAGTGGTCACTTTTGACCCGTAAGTGGTTACGAGGCCAAGCCCACTTGCTTTGCATTTTAGAAAATAAAGAAAAGAATTCCCCAGAGGAGTCCACAGGCATAGCCAACCAGAACATCCTTGGGATAATGAACGCCTCCCAAGACCCGCACCAGACCGAGAAGAGCTGATAAGACCAATAACATCAACCCTGCAGGCAGATTTGCGTGAAAACAAGCCATAGAAATGATAGTCGCTGAAAAGACGTGGCGACTAGGCATTGAATTCCCAGAGCTGTCCTTGTCTAATAGTGGGACAATTCCCCAAGTTTCATAGGGACGCGGTTGATTAATCCACTTACGCACCAGCGTCAATAGGATAAAGCCAGAAGCTGGCACTAAGATATAGGTGGCAAATTCTTTCCCCAAGCCCTTGCTTATAAGACTTGTCCCCAACAAAGTCAAGTAGGCTAAGGGCATCAGAACTGTCATTATGCGATTAAAAACTCGCATCAATTGTAATAGCTGTGGATGTTGAAGGAGACTTGCTTTTCTTTTATCATACCACTCTTGATAGTTTTTCATGTCTATTTCTCATACTTTTCTAGGACCTGCTGGGCTGTTTTCCCCTTGGCAAGCCAGTCCACTAATTTGTCCAGACGGCGGATTTCCTGCATCAGAGGGTCCTCAATTTCCTCAATACGAATCCCACAAATCTTACCTGTAATCGCAATCCGTTCAGGTACATAAGACGGTGCCTGTCGAAAAAAATCTCCGTAGGTAAGGTCCCTATCCAGACAAGCAAGGATGTCACTCACTTCATAACCTGTCAGCCAACTGGTCACTTGGTGAACGGACTCTGCCCTTCCACCCTTTCGCTCAACCTTTGCAATCAAGGCTGGATAGACCGCAGAAAATTTCATATTGTATAATTTCTGACTCATACATTCCTCTTTCTATTATACCAGTATAAAGAAGAAAAAGAAGGCCGTCAAGCCTTCTTTGGGTTTATTATTCTTCTGCTTCGTCTTCTGTAAATTGACTATTGTAGAGGTCAGCATAGAAACCACCCTGAGCCATAAGCTCCTCATGATTTCCTTGTTCGATGATATTTCCATCTTTCATGACAAGAATCAAATCAGCATTACGAATAGTTGACAAACGATGGGCAATGACAAAGGACGTACGTCCCTCCATCAAACGGTCCATGGCTTTCTGAATCAACTCCTCTGTACGTGTGTCTACCGAGGATGTCGCTTCATCAAGAATCAAGAGCGGAGCATTCTTGAGTAGAGCACGAGCAATGGTCAAGAGTTGTTTCTGTCCGACTGACAAGGTCACTGTATCATCCAAAACTGTATCGTAGCCATCTGGTAGAGTCATGATAAAGTGGTGGATTCCTACTGCTTTTGCTGCTTCAATCACGCGCTCTTCACTAATCCCAGTTTGATTATAAATGAGATTGTCTCGAATAGTTCCCTCAAAGAGCCAGGTATCCTGCAAGACCATTGAAAAGGCATCGTGTACTTCTGAACGTTTCATCTTCTTGGTATCCACACCATCAATGCGAATGCTTCCCTTATCAATCTCATAAAATTTCATCAAGAGATTAACAATAGTCGTCTTCCCAGCTCCAGTCGGCCCGACAATAGCAACTTTTTGCCCTGCATGAGCTGTCGCAGAAAAGTCATGAATGATGGTTCGCTCAGGTGTGTAACCAAAGGAAACTTGATCAAAAACTACTTCACCCTTCATACCAGACAATTGTGTTTCCTTATGAGATTCATCTTCAATCTCAGCTTCTCCTAGAAACTCAAAAACACGTGTCATAGCTGCACTAGCCTGTTGCAAGCTGGTAATCCCTTGAGCAATTTGTGATAAGGGTTGTGAGAAGGTACGAACATAAACCATAAAAGCTACGATAATCCCAATACTGATATGGCCTTCAAGAGCTAAGGCAGCACCGACGATAACAACCAAAACATAACTAAAGTTTCCGACAAAGAACATAGCAGGCATCATGATGCCAGAAATAAACTGAGATTTCCAGATACTATCATGTAGATTTTGATTCAATCCTGCGAATGTTTCTTTAGTAGTATCCACAGCATTATAGCTGGTCACAACATTGTGGCCAGAGTACATTTCTTCCACATAACCATTGACAGCTGCTAGGTTGTTTTGCTGGGCTTTAAAGTAACCCTGTGACTTAGCCATAATGACTGAAACCGCAGCAAA
The DNA here is from genome assembly GCF_047460875.1 of Streptococcus infantis. GTDB lineage: Bacteria > Bacillota > Bacilli > Lactobacillales > Streptococcaceae > Streptococcus > Streptococcus infantis_AA. Next base: position 52,395 of record NZ_JASHFI010000003.1, read on the forward strand.
ACCTACAAGGGTTGAAACAACTGTTACCAATGCCAAAATCCAGTTCATGCCAAACATGGTAATCAAAACAGCGATTAGCAAGAAGCTAGCTGAGATAACGGTCCCTAGACTTTGGTTGAGAGATTGAGCGGCCGTATCGACGTCATTGGTCACACGAGAAAGGGTGTCCCCTTGAGAATGACGGTCAAAATATCCTAGAGGCAAGCGATTGATTTTTTCAGCGATAGCTGTTCGCAAACGTTTTGAGAAATGTTGGATACTAGTTGAAAATATATAGGCTTGCATATAGTTGAGAATGGCACCAAGCACATACAAAATAGCTAAAAAGCTGGCGATACTTGACACAGCTACCAAATCGATTTCTGTAGCCAAGCCATCTGAAATCAAGTTGGTGATTTCCTTAATCTTAGTTGGTCCATACACCGTGATGATGCTTGAACATACAGCCGCCACAACCGCAACTAGTAGAGGAAGTTGGAGGCCTGCTAGAAAAGGTTTATATTGTTTCCAAAAGGACAGCTTCTTATTTTCCATGTTCCAATTCCTCCTTCGATAGTTGTGAATAGGCAATTTCTTGGTAAACTTCGTTGGTCGCAAGAAGTTCCTTGTGGGTGCCTTGTCCCACGACTTTACCCTGATCTAAGACTAAGATTAAGTCTGCATCCATGATGGTTGAGATACGTTGGGCAACGATCAACTTGGTCATAGATTGCGTTTTTTCAGCTAATTCTTGGCGCAAGATACGGTCTGTCTTGTAGTCCAAAGCTGAGAACGAATCATCAAAAATGAGAATTTCTGGCTTACGAGCCAAGGCACGCGCAATGGCCAAACGTTGTCTTTGACCTCCTGAGAAGTTAGTCCCACCTTGAGCCACTTCTGAAGCTAGACCTGCTTCCTTATCCTCGATGAAGCTTTTAGACTGGGCCAATTCAAGAGCTTGCCACATAGCAGTCTCGCTTAGCGGAGTCTCCGGACTCTTACCAAAGTCTAGATTGTCCTTGACATCTCCTGAGAAGAGAACAGCTTTTTGTGGGATATAGCCGACTTTATTCCTCAAGTCTTCCAAATCATAGTTCTGCACATTGACGCCGTCCACTAGGATTTCCCCATCAGATACATCATAAAAACGAGGCAAGAGGTTCACAAGCGTCGATTTACCAGAACCAGTTGATCCGATAAAGGCAATGGTTTGTCCTGCTTCTGCCTTGAAACTGACATGCTCCACAACCGCTTCTGAGTTTTTAGAGTAACGGAAGGTTACATCACGGAATTCCACTTGACCTTGAATAGATGAATCTGCCGTCTGTGGTTGACTAGGATTTTCAATAGAAGAATGCAAGTCTAGCACCTGATTGATACGTCCTGCAGAAACCAAGGTACGAGGAAGGACGATAAAGAGAGCACCCATGAGCAAGAAGCCCATCACGACCTGCATGGCATAAGACATGAAGACTACCATATCACTAAAGAGTGGCAGACGTTCTGTCAGGCTAGCATCGTTGATAAGATAGGCACCAATCCAGTAAATGGCAAGGATCAAGCCACTAGAAATCGCCTGCATAATTGGGTTCATAATGGCCATTAAGCGACTAACAAAGAGATTGAGTCGCGTGACTTCTTCATTAGCTTCTTCGAATTTCTTATCTTGATAATCCTCAGCATTATATGCACGAACAACCCGAATTCCTGTCAAACTTTCACGAGTGATACTGTTAAGTTTATCCGTGAGTCTCTGAATAACTGATTGTTTCGGAAAGGCAAGAGTCATGAGAACAGTTGTCATCAGAACATTGACGATAACAGCCACCACTACTGCCCAAATCCAGTATTCAGACTTGCCAAGGATTTTACCGATGGCCCAAATAGCCATGATAGGTCCACGTGTGACCACCTGGAGTCCCATAGTAAAAAGCATTTGAATCTGCGTGATATCGTTGGTCGTCCGAGTCAAAAGACTGGGGATTGAAAAACGTTTAATCTCTGTCTGTGAAAAATCCAGAACTCGATTAAAAATATCGCTTCGTAGATGAGCCGTATAGGATGCTGCAACTCGAGCAGCAAAAAATCCAACTGTTACAGATGATAAGAAGGCTAAGAATGACAAACCCATCATCTTAGTTGCTGGCGACCAAAGGTCTCCCAACTCCGTACCTGGCGTTCCGAGTAATTCTGTTATTTTTGAAACGTAAGTCGGTACTTCTAACTCTAGATAGACCGAGAAACAGGTAAAGAGAACAGTTATTAGAATCATGCCCCACTCTTTTCCTGTGATACGCTTAGCGAGTTTCTTCATTCTTACCTCCTATTTTTTCTACATTTGCTTGTAGTTGGCCCATGACTTCTTCAAAAATAGCGAGATTCTCTTCGGAAATGCCATCAAGCAAACTACGGTTCATTCGATCAAAGAATGATTTGATTTGTTTCATCTGAGAGCGTGATTTTTCGGTCAAGTGAACAAATTTCGCCCGTTTATCACTTGGACTCACCTCCAACTCCACCAAACCATTTTGCACCATGCGCTTCACTAGATTACTGGCGACTGACTTGGTGATATTGAGTTCCTGCTCAATATCCTTGATTAACACCGCCTGTTCAGACTCCTCACGATAGTCTAAAAATCGTATGACTTGGCCCTGCGGTCCACCCATAAATTCAATACCACAACGTTTAGCTTCCTGTTGCACCATAAGGTGAACCTGATGCCCAAAACGTTTAAAAGCTAACATCGGCTTATCCATGATTGCTCCTTTTTACACATAAATAGTTCTCACGAGAACCAATTGGTTTTCATGAGAACTATTTTATCATTTTCAGAAAAGATGTCAAGAAAAAAGTTTCTATGAGAACTATCTCGGTATAAATTGACATCAGCTCTTATTTTATCTATAATAAACACTATCTCACACGAACACAAATCCAGTTTACTAGAAATGAGTAATTCACAAATGAAGCAAAAAGAACAGAAAATCTTAGGAATCTTTGCCATCATCTTTGGAACCCTGGCACTTCTTGGTTCTTGGATACCTATTGTAAACATCCTATCATTTTTCCTTGCCATTGCCTCTTTGATTTTAGGAGTTTTGGGTATTGCCATCAATCTCAGAAACCGTAAAACATTAGCTATCATCGGGACAACCTTAGGTCTTATTTCCATTGTCCTAGTTTTAATAACTCAAGTTCTATCTACTAATGTCTTTACTGACCTTGCCAGAACCTTTAGTCACCCCTATAGAAACATCACTTTTTCAACTAATGCTGGGGAGTATGATGAACTTCCTGATAGTAGTACAACTGAGGAAGATGACGAAGAGGATACCGAATTCTTCACTTGGAGTCAGGAACAGTTCGATGCCTTGGTAGAAGGGGACACTTCTGATAGCGGGAAGGGAGGCAGCAACTACAAAGATATTATCAGGAAACACGGAATCCCAGATTCAGAAACAGATTCAGTTATGGGAGACTATGAAATAAAAAGAATCACCTATCTCTCCATCAGTTCAGATCCTAAGACAGTTGTGCTCACCTTCGTAAAACAAGAAAATGGCCAGTTTCTTCTGATCCGTAAATTTGCTGTCGGACTGGACCGAAAAGAACAATCTGATTCTGGAGTGAAAGTTTAACATAACTAAAAAGGTGCCGGGAATAGCAATCGGTAGACCAAGTCTCGATTTCTAAATCCCAACACCAGGATATTTCCACAATCCATTGGATTATGGACAATTATAGATTACTAATAACGTTTTGAGCAAAAGAAATCTTTGTTTCTTTCCTACCCTTTTGTTATCACAAGATAAACAACCCCCTTGAAAACACTGAATTTTCAAAGGGGTTATTTTTATTTTTAGAATCCGTCCACGTTTGTGTAGATTTTTTGTACGTCTTCGTCGTCTTCAAGGACTCCGTAAAGTTTTTCAAATGTTTCCAAATCTTCACCTGACAACTCAACTTCTGATTGAGGAATCATTTCTAATTCAGTTACTTGGAATTCTTCAATACCAGATTCACGCAAGGCAACGATAGCCTTGTGAAGATCAGTTGGAGCTGTGTAAACAGTGATTGTTCCTTCTTCTGCTTCTACATCGTCTACATCGACATCTGCTTCAAGCAAGAGTTCAAAGATTGCATCAGCATCTTCACCTGCAAAGACGATAACACCTTTGTTGTCAAATAGGTAAGATACAGAACCTGAAGCTCCCATGTTTCCACCGTTTTTACCAAAAGCAGCACGAACATTCGCAGCTGTACGGTTGACGTTTGAAGTCAAAGTATCAACAATCAACATAGAACCATTTGGTCCGAAACCTTCGTAACGACCTTCTGTAAAGGTTTCGTCTGTGTTTCCTTTTGCTTTATCGATAGCCTTATCAATAACGTGTTTTGGTACTTGCGCTTGTTTGGCACGATCGATAACGAATTTCAAAGCAGTGTTTAGTTCTGGATCTGGCTCACCTTTTTTAGCTGCTACATAGATTTCTACACCAAATTTTGCATATACTTTAGAGTTAGCTCCATCTTTAGCCGTTTTCTTGGCTACGATATTGGCCCATTTACGTCCCATTAGGAATCTCCTTTTTTCACATTTTAATCTTTCTTATTATAACACAAGTCTATCCGATTTTCACTAGAGGAAATGGATTTTCTTTTGTAAATTAAGCTAGGATTTCCCGCCAGTAGCCAAGAGTTTTTTGCCTTCTTTGATCCATGGATGTTTGGAAAGTGAGAAGTAAAGTTGGGCAGTCATAACTAGCCAGAGAAGGGGCTCACATAGAATCACACCTGTATAACCTGTCCAAGGAATAATCCAAGCCACGAAAATAATTTTACCAAAAAACTCGATAAAGCTTGATACAAGTGGCAAGAATTTTTGACCGAGACCCTGCAAGCTATTTCTATAGATCAATAAAAGACTCAAAAACGGATAGAATACAGAACTGATGCGTAGGTACAAAGCCCCATTTTCAATCAAGTAACCGTCTGTCGAACTTGCCAGGAAAGAAACTAGGCTAGGACTTGCAAAAAATAGTAATACACAAGCAAAGCTTGCCCAAGCCATACTGATATAACTCCCTAGTCGAAGACCGTGGACAATGCGATCTGGACGTTTTGCACCAAAGTTTTGAGAGATAAAAGTCGTCATCGATGCTGAGATAGCCGTCATTGGCAATAAGGCAAAGGCCATGATTCGGCGTGCTGCTGTCTGAGCACTGATAATGACTGCTCCAAAACTATTGACAGAGGATTGCAAAATAACACTTCCGACAGAGACGATTGAACCCATCAAGCCCATGGCTAGCCCCTGCTCTAAGAGATCGACATAGAGGGCCTTATTCCATTTAAAATCCTTCAACCTAGGAAGGAGCTCTGGAACACTCTTTCGGATATAGAGATAACAAAGGATAGCTGACAAGCCCTGGGAGATAATGGTTGCAAGACCTGCAGACTGAACACCTAACTGCAATTGTGTAATAAAATACAAATCCAGAATGACATTAACGATGGCTGAGAAAATAAGAAAACCAAGCGCCGCAAGACTATCGCCAACAGAGCGTAGCAAACCTGCAAAAAGATTATAAGCAAAGCTCACTCCCACACAGCTAACAATCATGGAGATATATTCATAGGACTGAGGGAGAATTTCTGCAGGTGTTTCTAGGTACTGTAAGAGTGGATAAAGACCAAAAAAGCCCATCAACATGACAAGCACACTCAAGATAATCCCTAAAATCCAAGTGGCTGCGACAGCTTCTTTAATCTTTGAAAAGTTACGGGCTCCATAATAGCGGGCAATCACCACTCCCATTCCATTGCCAACTCCGAGAGCAAAACCGATAATCAAGTCGAAAATAGCCGTTGTTGCTCCAACAGCCGCCAAGGAGGATGGGCCTAGAAAACGTCCAACAATCAAAATATCAGCCGTATTGTAGAGTTGCTGAAAGATATTAGACAACAAGATTGGAAAGGCGAAGCTCAAAAGCGAGGGAAGGATGGGACCATGAATCAGGTCCACAGTTGATTTTTTATTCATAAGTCTATTATATCAGCTTTCAAGAAGAGGAACAAGGTCAGACTTAGCCTCTAACTCCCAAGAAAGCGGTTGCCTAGAAACTAACAATTTGGTATAATCGTGACAGAAAAGGAGTTTATGCATGAGCTTAACCAGCCAATTAATTACAGATGTATTTCCAGACCTTGAGAAAGTTGAAAAGCTAAATATCGAAGCCTTTCCTGAAGAAGAGCGAGTGTCCCTATCTGAATTTTTACAATATCAGGATCGAGACGATGCCCACTTTTTCGCCTTTTACAACGAAGAGGAATTTGTAGGATTCGCCTTCGCCATTTCCAATCAAAAGGCTTTCTACATAAGTTTTTTTGCCATTATGCCTCATTTGCGTAGCCACGGCTATGGCAAAGAAATCATTGAAAAGCTGATTGATTTTTACCAGCGTACCATGATTCTTGAAGTTGAACGTTTGGATGAGGAATGCGATAACCTCGAACAGCGAAAATCCCGCATGGAATTCTATACACAAAATGGCTTCAAAACCGCCAATGCTTTTTTGGAGTACGAAGGTCTTAGTTTTGAGATTCTATATCGTGGCGACCACTTTGATGAAGAAGCCTACCGTGATATCTTCCAAAAATTGCAAGAAGAAAATTATTTCGACTTCTACATCGAGTACCGTCGTTTCAGCGACCACTAACCTATACTGCAGTCTTGAACTTCCCAGTAAGAAACTGCAAATTTCTCTACAATGAATACCCAATCACCTGCACTACAGGTGATTTTTTTGATTCCGAAATAAGATGAAAACTTGGAAAAAATTATCACCGCATATCACAAATAAGAGACTGGGACAAAAGTCCTAGCCTCTCAATTGTCTTTGAATTGTCGAGCAAGACGCAGTGGTTGAGTGGGCTCTACTACGCTGATTTCATCAGCTTTTACAGCCCTACTCAACTGTGCGGAGGTAGGACGACGAAATCGAATTCTAACGAATTACCGATTTCTGTCCCACTCTCTTATCATGATTTATCTTATAAAGATGTCACAAAGTTTACGCTTCTGTTCCTGCTTCAGGCATGATGAGCCAAAGAATGAGGTAAGCAAGAATTCCTGATCCACCTAGCAATGTGAAAAGAATCCAAAGTCCACGAACAAGTGTTGCATCAATATCTAAATAGTCAGCAAGACCTGCACAAACACCTGCAATTTTTTTATCTTGAACATTGCGAACTAAACGTTTTTCCATACCAACAGTCTCCTTAGCATTACTTTTATTCTCAATTTATTTTATAATCAAAGTAAATATTTTGCAATAGTCTTCCTACTTTTTACGGTGAAAATCTGTCATTCCTGCTCTCATAACCTTGTTTCTTTATTCTCATATAACAGAAAAAGTGGGGATTCCTCCACCACTTTCACTTTTTAATCTTCAATTTCGATTTCAAGATCATCGCCAAGGTCAAGAGTCACTTCTTGATTAGCTACTTCTGATTCCGCAGGTGCAACTTTTTCATCAGCTACTGCATCATCTTCAATCAAGCCAAACTTGACACGAACTTGGTGGTCAATCTCATCAAAGACTTCTGGGTGATCTGCCAAGTATTTCTTAGCATTTTCAGAACCTTGTCCGATCTTTTCGTCTTTATAAGAATACCATGCTCCTGCTTTCTTGATGATGTCAAGATCACTTGCAATCTTCAAAAGCTCACCAGTTCTTGAAATTCCTTCACCATACATGATTTCAACAAAGGCTTCTTTAAATGGTGGAGCTACCTTATTTTTAACAACCTTAATCTTGGTTTCCTTACCTACGCTCGTATCTTTTTGGTCACCAGTTCCCTTGATTTGTGTGCTTCCACGAACATCCAAACGGACAGAAGCATAGAATTTAAGGGCACGCCCACCAGGAGTTGTTTCTGGATTACCAAACATAACCCCTACTTTTTCACGCAACTGGTTGATAAAGATAGCGATAGTCTTTGTCTTGTTGATAGAAGCACCGAGTTTACGCATAGCCTGACTCATCATACGAGCTTGGAGACCAACGTGGCTATCTCCGATATCCCCATCGATTTCCGCACGAGGAACAAGGGCTGCAACAGAGTCGATAACGACAAGGTCAACCGCACCTGAATCAATCAATTTCCCCGCAATTTCAAGACCTTGCTCACCTGAGTCTGGTTGTGACAAGAGCAATTCATCGATATTAACACCAAGCGCTGCTGCATAGGCTGGGTCAAGCGCGTGCTCCGCATCGATAAAGGCTGCAATTCCGCCTTCTTTTTGGGCTTGCGCTACAGCGTGAAGGGCAACTGTTGTCTTACCTGATGATTCTGGCCCATAGATTTCGATGATACGTCCCTTTGGATAACCCCCTGATCCGAGTGCGATATCAAGAGCCAACGAACCTGAGCTCATCACTTGGACCTTTTGCTCTGCACGTTCACCCAAGCGCATGATTGATCCCTTACCGAAGTCTTTTTCGATCAATTTAAGGGCATCGTTCAAGGCTTTTTCACGATCAGCACCAAATTTTTTGCCAATTTCATCTAATTTTTTTGTTGGTTTTTTCGCCATTTTGTTCTCCTATATTCTAATAGTCCTAAGACCTTCTTCTATTATAACAAATCTCCAGCACTTAATAAAGCTTTGCGAACTAGGTTAAAGGCATGTAGGACTGCAATTTCTCGCACATCTGCTCGACTTCTGCCTGCGATATTGGCTTGGATAACTTCTGTACCCGAAGCTTGCGCCAAAGCAATAAAAACTGTACCTGCTGGATGTCCTTCTAGACTATCTGGTCCAGCTACTCCCGTCAAACTAATTCCAAAATCTGACTGGGTTTTGATGCGCGCCTGTTCAGCCATTTTTTCAGCAGTAAAGGCTGAGACGACTCCGTGTTTTTCCAATTCAGCTTGTGGAATATCAAGCATCTTAGATTTTTCCTCAAGACTATAGGTCACAAAGCCACCTTTAAAGATAGCAGATACACCTGAAAAATCTGCCAAAGTTGCTTGGAAAAGTCCTGCCGTCAAGCTTTCTGCTGCAGTGATGGTTTTCTTTTGCTTTTTCAACTCTTCTACCACCAGGCTAGCCAAACTGGTTTCTTCTCCATAGCCATAGCAAATTTCTCGAAGAGAAAGCCCCTCAAAGGTCTCTCTTTCAAGGATTTCCTCTGCTAACTCAACTAGAACACGATCCGCCTCTTCCTGACTCTTAGCCTTGGTAGACAAGCGAAGAGTCACCTCTCCAGTTTTAGCGTAAGGCGCTATGGTTGGATCCGTTTGCTGGTCAATCAAATCTGATAGAATGGTCACTAGCTGACTTTCACCAATGCCAAAGAAACGCATGACATGCGAATAAAGCTTAGAGCCTGTTGTCAATCTCGGCAACAACTCATTTAGGAGCATGGGTTTCAATTCACTTGGAGGTCCTGGTAGAACGACGTAGGTTACCCCAGCCACCTCAATCATGCCACCTACTGCTAGACCTGTTTCGTTTGGTAATGGAGTTGAACCTTGAACAATCTGAGCTTGGCGCTCGTTGTTAGGAGTACGAGCATAGTCTGGTCTTTGAGCAAAAAAACGATCTAGTTTAGCCTGAGCTTGAGGATCAAAAACCAAATCTCGGCCCAAAAATTTGGCCACAGTTTGCTTGGTCAAGTCATCTTCCGTCGGACCCAAACCTCCCGTTAGAATGACCAGATTACTACGATTGCTAGCGAGCTCCAACAAGGATAAGAGCCGACTTTCATTATCTCCCACAGCAGTCTGAAAATAGACGTCCACGCCAATTTCAGCCAACTTTTCAGACAAAAATTGAGCATTGGTATTGACAATCTGACCCGTTAAAATCTCTGTCCCTACAGCTATAATTTCTGCTTTCATTTTTCCCTCCTACTTACCTATTCGGATTTCTTTGAAAAAATCGCAGGAAAATTCCTACGATTTGATGGATAGTCTCTTGTTATTCTGACTCTTCAGAAGATGGTGGCAAGTGGCCAAAGAGATTCTCATACAAGACTATATTCGTTTCCAACTCAGTTAACTCAGGTTGATTTACTGAACGGCGCAAGAGATTCTGCATCTCTAATATATGCTCACCAGAAACGATTTGGTAAGAAATTCCGTCAATCATCTCTCCTTCACCACGTAATTGCTGGGTTTCGATATTTTTAAACGCATCCTGATACCCCATCAACTGAGGAATGGTTGTTGTTGTAATCTCAATATTTGTCTGCATATTATCACTAAGAGCCTTCAAAATGTCTTGGTAGTGACTCACACTGTTCAAACTGAGAATTTTCTCTACAACCTTTTGAATCACTTCACGCTGACGTTTTTGACGACCATAGTCCCCTTCAGGATCCTGATAGCGCATACGTGAATACACTAGCGCCTCGTCACCATTTAGGGTTTGTTCCCCAACACCGATAGAAATCGTATTAAATGGTTCCTGGTCTTGGATAGAGATTGGGAAACCTAGAGTGTTGTTTACTGTGATACCACCCACGGCATCAACCATTCTTTGAAGACCATGCATATTGACCATCACATAACGATCGATGTGGATATTCATCATTTTTTGAATAGTCGAAATAGCCAGCTCTGCGCCACCATCAGCATAGGCAGCATTGAGTTTAGCCTCTCTTACACTACCATCTGGCTGCTGGATTTGCGTCAAAATATCACGCTCCAAACTCATCATGACTGTCTTCTTGGTTTTAGGGTTTACTGTCACCAAGATCATCGAATCACTGTTACCTGCCCATGGGTCTGTACGCTCAACATTCCCTGTATCCACGCCCATCAGTAAAATCGTCAGAGGTTCAGTCGCTTCAATTACCTTGGTTTCTTCCCCGATTTTTTTATAGGTTTTGGCTAGAGTCTGCGTACCTTGCTGATAAATTGTATAGGCATAAGCTCCTACACCTAGCACCGTCACAAGGACCAAACCCAAAAACATTCCAATTATTTTTTTTACCATACTCTTATTCGTCTATCAGTTGACCCATCAGGTAAACATCTAGAAACTCTCCTCCTTCTATACAAGCACCACGTTCCTGTAATCCTTCTATGATAAAGCCTATTTTTTCATACAAATGAACGGCAGCTATATTACGTTTTTGTACTGTCAATTGTAAACGGCGAATACTACCGCTAGATTTAGCCCACTTAATCGCTTCTTCCATCAAGATACTACCAAGGCCACAGCCCCAAAAAACTTTCTTGATTCCCAAGAAAACATCTCCGATATGACGGACCCGCGGTCGTTGGTCAGCTGTAATATTGATTATGCCTGCAAGATCATCGTTCAAAAAAGCTAGTAGGGTGATTTGATTATCTGACTGGGCTTGTTGGTCAATGAACAACCCCATCTCAGACTCACTCATTGAGATTCCATTTTCATCCAAACTAGTAAAATTCGACTCTTGCCCTATCTGATCCAGAAGGTTAATGACGGCTGAGGCATCATGGATTTCTGCCTCACGAATTAAAAGATCATACTCCATCCGTCAACCTCTTTACTAAGTCTGTAGCCCTGCTACCATAAGGGTGAAAGTTAATTTCTCGTCCCTCATCTGTTTTCAAGATTTCTAACTCTAGATAGTCTTTAGGCAGGTCTTCTCCTAGCAGATGCCCCCACTCAATAACTGTTACACCTTCTCCAAAAAGGAACTCATCTAGGTCAATCGAGTCGGCATCTCCTTCGATGCGATAAACATCTAAATGATACAAGGGTAGACGACCTTCATACTCTCTAACGATGGTATAGGTTGGACTCTTAATCATTTGATGAATCTCTAACCCCTTTGCCAGACCTTTTGTTAAGGTCGTTTTCCCAGCACCTAATTCACCAGTTAAAATCAAAACATCATTTTTTTCTAGCAGAGAACCCAGCTCTTTTCCAAGTGCTATCAGCTCATCTTCATTTTTTGTGTACATGTTACTATTATACCAAAAAGTTTTCTTTTGTGACATTTCCATCAACAAAAAACGAAGTTGTGGGACAGAAATCGATGGTCCAAATCTCCTTTTCCTAATCCCAGACCAGCGGAGCATCAGCAATAGACTGAATGGTTAAAGTTTATGAATCTTAAAAATGAAACTTTGGTTAAGAAATATTTGGATAGTAAAAAACCAATCATCAGGCATTTTAAAAGTTCACTGCCCACAAAAAGGAGGTCGGGAAAAATCCCGCCCCCCTCGTTTTTAAGTTTTTGTCCTTAGTTTAGAGCCATGCTGATGTAGTTCAAGATGAACAAAGCATCCAAAATCCAGATCATAGCGTGTACGTCTTTAACTTGACCTTTGACAATTTTCGTCAAAGTGTAAGTTAGGAAACCAATTGCAATCCCCTGAGTGATTGAGTAGCTGAATCCCATAAAGATAGATGTGAAGAAAGCAGGCACTGCTTCTGACATATCATCCCAAGGGATGTTTTTCAAGTTAGAGAGCATCATGATTCCGACGATAATCAAAATTGGTGCTGTCGCTGCCGAAGGTACAATAGCAAGAAGTGGGCTAAAGAAGCTAGATAGGGCGAAACAGATAGCAACTACTAGAGCTGTCAAACCAGTACGTCCACCAGCACCAATACCTGCTGCTGACTCAATATAAGTCGTAACGTTTGAAGTACCTGCAATGGCACCAACTGAAGTCGCTACCAAATCAGAGTAAAGAGCCTTATCCAATTTATCTGACTCATGGTTTTCACCACTTGTTGCAACGATACCAACTTTTTCACCTGTACCGATAAGAGTACCGATTGTATCAAAAATATCAGTCAATGAGAAGGCAAGAATAGCCATCAAAGTTTCAGGCAAACGAGAAGTATTTGAAATCAAAGACCCTAAACCTTCTGATCCAAGACCTGCGCCAAACAAAGTTCCCAAATCGTTAATCGCTGATGAAAGGTTGTTGCTTGCAAAGTCAATGCTAGACAAATCAACAACACCAACTGCAATGGCAAGAACTGTAGTTGTTAAGATTGAAAGGATGATTCCACCTTTGATCCCCTTAACAACGAATAAGATAGTGATGGCAAGACCTGCAAGAGCTACCAAGACAGCTGGAGTGTTGAAGTCTACCAATCCTGGAACAGCTGCTGAGTTTGCAGTAAGTGCTGCTTGAGCCTTATCTGCCCCTTCACCTGCAACTGTATAAGTCCCTGGGTCAATTGAGAATTTCAAAAGACCAGCATTCTTAATCCCGACATAGGCAAGGAAAACGCCAATACCAGCTGAGATTGCTGAACGAAGAGTTGTAGGAATGGATTCGATAATCATTTTACGAACATTGGTTAATGTAATAATCAAGGAAATAATCCCACAGATGAAGACCATACCAAGGGCTTCTTGCCATGTATAGCCCATCCCAAATACAACCGTAAAGGTAAAGAAGGCATTTAGACCCATACCTGGTGCCTGAGCATATGGCAAATTCGCATAGAAGGCCATCATTGAAGTTCCTACAACCGAACCAATGATTGTTGCCAAGAATACACCCTGAACAGGCATTCCTGTTTGCGAAAGCATTTGAGGGTTTACAAAGAGAATATAACTCATTGCAAAGAAAGTTGTTAAACCAGCAAGCACCTCTGTACGGACATCTGTCCCGTGCTCTTTTAGTTTAAATAATTTGTCCATTTTTAATCTCCTTTGTCATTTTACGAACAATACTACCATTATATCACCAATCATTCATCTTTTCAAGATGTTTTTTCTAATTTTAAAAATTCTTATGAGATATTATTCTCGCTATTTTCGCTTATTATCAGCTTTTCTCTCCGCTTTTTGATATAATAGAAAACATCTTATCTGAAACTAGATTCGGGAGGATCTTATGACTAAAAAAATGATTGCCGTCGACTTGGACGGTACCTTACTTAATGGCGAAAGCAAACTATCGGATTTTACCAAGAATACTATCAAACAAATATCTAAAAAGGGCCACCATGTCGTAATTGCAACAGGTCGCCCTTATCGTATGGCTAAAGATTTTTATGATCAGCTTGAACTTGAAACGCCTATGATCAATTTCAATGGTTCACTCACTCACCTGCCTGGTAAGGTTTGGGACCATGAAAAATGCCTAACTGTTGATAAAAAATATCTCTTAGATATGGTTCAACGAAAAGAGGAAATCGAGGCAGACTTTATCGCAGGTGAATATCGTAAAAAGTTTTACATTACGGCTCCAGACAAGGAGATTGCCGACCCTAGGTTATTTGGTGTTGAAAACTTCAGACCTGAAAATCAATTTAATTCTGAGCTTGTCACCAAGGATCCTAACTGCATTTTATTGCAGACTCGCGCAAGTGACAAATATGCCCTCGCAGAAGAGATGAATCAGTTTTACAAGCACCAACTAAATATTAACACTTGGGGTGGTCCTTTAAACATCCTCGAATGTACACCTAAAGGTGTTCACAAGGCCTTTGCCCTTGAATACCTCCTCAATGTCATGAATGTGGATAGAAAAAACTTGATTGCCTTTGGCGACGAACACAATGACCAAGAGATGCTTTCCTTTGCAGGCACAGGATATGCTATGAAAAATGCTAATCCTGCTCTACTTCCTTTCGCTGACCAACAGTTGCCACTAACCAACGAGGAAGATGGAGTTGCTCACTTTTTACAGGAATTTTTCCTTTAACTTCATCCAATCTATACTTTTAGGGTAGAATTTAGCTACCTTACAAGTATGGATTTTTTTAATTACCAGAAATTGATGGAAGAAAAAGGACTTGAATCTGGTTTATTTAGATTCAAATCCCTATAAATAATGTTTATTTCTTTAATACAATACGGTCTGAAATCTCACGATCCATATCATCAATGATAATCTGGTTTTCTTCTGCTACATAAACCTTGATATCGTCTCCAACAAAGACTCGCTGGTTTTCTGGTTCGAAGGTTACCTTTTTAATTTCCTGATTTCCATCAGGCTCTACTTCCGTCCATGTTCCAGTATTTCCAGTAACGACCAATGTAATGGTGTCGCCATCATCTTGTCCCGTATAGGTTCCATCAATATTAGTTACTGAACTAGCTGTTGAACTAGAAGCAGATGTTTCCGATTTCTGACTAGTGCTCGCTTCTGCACGAGTACTTGCTTGAGAGGAAGGAGTTGACTGCGTTTTTGGGGAGCAAGCAACTAAGAGACTAAGACTTGCCAAAGCAGCAAGAGAAAGTGTGAATTTTTTTAGTGACATAGGGTCTCCTTTCTTTTAACAACTATGAAGCAACATAATACTACTGAGCCATTTCACCTCTACTATATCAAATAAAGAGAGCGGGGTCAAACATTCACAAGATAGGCACGAACCTCAGATATAAAATAGAGGGAACCTGTCACAAAAAGCAAGTCCTTCTCCCCTGCAGAAGCTTCAAAGCCATCTATAAAATCT
Source organism: Streptococcus infantis (assembly GCF_047460875.1). GTDB lineage: Bacteria > Bacillota > Bacilli > Lactobacillales > Streptococcaceae > Streptococcus > Streptococcus infantis_AA. The sequence continues at coordinate 67,810 of NZ_JASHFI010000003.1, forward strand.
CGATATGAAGCAATGCTTGTATAATCTCCAAAGTCTTGCTCTTCCAAGGAACCCTGATAGTCAAAACTCGTCACATAGAGAGCTGTATCAGGTAAATGCTTTGTTAAATAAGTAAGCATTCCACTATAATCTTTCCGCTTTAGGGCACCAAATAGGATTTGAGGCTGATACCCTTGCTGGATTTTTTCTTGGATAAACTCAACCAAACGCTCTAGAGCTGGTAAATTGTGAGCCCCATCCAAATAGATGTGCTCAGTGACAGCTTCTAGACGCCCAGCCCATCTGGTAGTTTTCAAAGCAAGTCGGATGACCTCTTCATTGAGCTTTTCACCTCTTTGTGTCATAAACAATAGAAACGTTTGCAAGGCCAGAGCTGCATTTTCCTCTTGATAGACTCCTTCCAAACCTAGTTTTAATTGTCTCAGTTCCGCAAGAGATGAAGAAAACTGCCCTTCTTTGAAAGAAAAATCTTTGTCAGCTTGATAGAGAGTCACACCTAAATCTTCCGAAATCTTTTGACAAACAATCTGTGCTTCCGGTGCTAGGTTGGCAATAACGGCTGACTTGCCTAACTTAAAAATCCCTGCCTTCTGCTCTGCAATTGCTCCCAGACTATCGCCCAAGGTCTCCTGGTGATCTAGGCCGATTGAAGTAATAACTGCAATCTCTCCAGTTACCACATTAGTCGTGTCCAGTAAACCGCCAATCCCGACTTCCAGCAAGACCAGATCTACCCCTTGTTCTTTAAAATAGAGTAGAGCAATTAAGGTCAGCAACTCAAAAAAGGATAGCTGATCGTGAGTTTCTAGAAGTTCTTGCTCCATCGTCTTGACTTGATCTGCTAAACGAATAAAATCTGCGTCCGATACGGGGGCGCCATTAATGCAGATACGGTCATGGATGCTGACAATGTGGGGCGAAGTAAAGGTGCCAACCGTTTTCCCATGGGCAACAAAAAGCTCCCTCATAAAAGCAATAGTTGACCCCTTGCCATTTGTCCCTGTCACATGGATAATTGGATAGGTTTGCTCAGGATTCCCCAGCAAATCTACTGCTCTTTGCATCCGTCCCAATCCTGATCTAAAATTCAATCCAATCCGACTATGAAGCCATTTTTCTACTTCAATCATGCTTATCTCCTTAACAAAAAAGCGAAGATTCTCTTCGCTTTTTACTCATTTTGCTAGATACTAGCTAAATCTTATTTTTAGCGTCAGGCTAAAAACGTCCACCGAATGTTCCAACTCTATCCAGTTTCTGGGAGTTGGGGTAAAAACATCCACTGGATGTTCCTGCTTTTTCTTCTTTCTAGAAGCAGGGCTAAAAACATCCCCCGGATGTTTTTACTCCTCCATAAAGCTGTTGAAGACTTCTTCAATCATGTTCCATTCATCTTCTGAATCTTCAGGGATTGGTTGCAATTCGCCTTCTGTTCCATCTTCATTTTCGATGAATGAGTAAGCTTGGATTTCAACTTCGCCGTTTTCATCTTCTTCTGCATTAACTGGTACAAGAAGAACATAGTTTTTACCAAATTCTTCTTTTCCGTCAATAGTCAAAAGGATTTCAAATAAAGTTTCGTTTCCTTGCTCATCTACAAGTGTAATAAGTTCACGTTCTTCGTGATCGTGGTTGTGATCGTGTGACATAGTTTCTCCTCTGTCTTAAAATTTTCTATCTAAATAATTTTGCAAAATCAATTGAGCAGCTAATTTATCAATAACTTTTTTACGTTTATTGCGACTAATATCTGCTTGCTCAATCAACATACGCTCAGCGGCAACCGTAGTCAAGCGTTCATCTTGATAATCTACCGGTAAGCCAAAGAGCTCTACCAACTTCTCGCCATATGCCTGGCTAGCTTCCACCCGCGGTCCACTGGTATTGTTCATGTTTTTAGGCAAACCGACAACAAACTGCTCCACTTTATAGGCTTCAACCAATTCTTTGAGACGTTCAAAACCAAACTGACCTTGTTCTTCATTGATTTGGATGATTTCAAGCCCTTGAGCCGTAAACCCAAGTGGGTCGCTAATCGCTACGCCTACCGTTTTTGAACCAACGTCCAATCCCATAATTCTCATAGATTATAGATCGACTCCTTGTCCTTTAAGGTAGTAGCGAACCAGTTCTTCAACGATTTCATCTCGCTCATACTTACGGATTTGATTTCGTGCATTGTTATAACGAGGAACGTAAGCTGGGTCTCCACTGAGAACATAGCCCACGATCTGGTTAATAGGGTTATAGCCCTTTTCGTTCAAGGAAGCGTAGACATCTGTCAATGTTTCGCTGATTTCTTTTTTATTGGAATCGTCCAATTTAAAACGTACGGTTTCTTCAGTAAATCCCATTCTAACACCCTCTTTCCTTAGAATAGTACTATTATAGCACATTCGCGGTCGTTCTACAAATCACACAGTCTGATTCTGCTGATTTTCTCTGACTTTTTACTGGACTGTTGCCCCATTTGCAACACGATTAGCAATATAGTCCTCTGGTTCGTTTTTCAATAGATTTTCCAGTCCAACATTCTTCAAGTATTCGTTTTCACTGGCTTTTTTAATATCCATCGTTTGGAAATCATAGCTAGTTTTGGTTTCCATTTCTTTCTCATTTAAAAGAGTCGTTTCGATGGTAAAGCCTGAAATTTTTCGAGCTGCTTGCACAGACTCATCCTTGTCCTCAGCTTCTTTAAGAGCTTTTTTAGCTTCATCTAATCCTCGTTCAGAAATATAAGTTTTTAAATCTTCTGATACAGGACGTTTTTGCTGAATAGTCAAACTCAAAAATTGACTGCCTTTGTAGGTAATGATTTGAGTTTGCTGAGCACCACTCTCATCAGTTGGTAACACCAAGGTCTTGGTCACAACCGTATTCTTGGTTGCATTTTCTAATACGGGCAAGGTTGACTGCAGGGCTTCTTGAGAACTCTCAGTAGTTGAAGAGGCCGTATCTTTTTTCTGACCACAGCCAACAAGTAAAAATAGCGCTGCAAATGTTCCAATGACTAACTTTTTCATAAATCCTCACATGTTATCAAATTTAAATATTAGAGAAGGCTAGGAGTCACTCCCAGCCTTGATGTTTTATAGAGCCGCACGTAAACGCGCTTCTGCATTTTCCACATTACGGACAGAGCGTGGCAAAAAGGCACGGATATCGTCTTCTTTATAGCCGACTTGTAGGCGTTTCTCATCTACAAGAATCGGACTTTTCAAGATACGTGGTGTTTCCATGATTAGGTTGAGCACTTCATTGACACTCAAATCTTCGATATCAACACCAAGGGCCTTTGCATAACGATTTTTCGATGATACGATACTTGCAATTCCATTGTCTGTTTTTGTCAAAATATCAAGTAGTTCTTCTCTCGTGATTCCTTCCTTACCGAGGTTTTGTTCTTTATAACTTAACTGGTGGGCATTGAGCCAGGTCTTAGCTTTTTTACAGCTAGTACAACTTGAGACTGTATAAATTTTAATCATGTACCTACCCCTTTCGCTACATGTTACTATCAGTTTAATCTATTATACCATAAAAAACATCGGACTTGCGACCTATTTTTGAAAAAATTTCACTTTTTTCGTGTTTTTTTAACTTTTTTCTTGACAAAATACGAACTATAACCATTCTTTATATTTTTTTATATAAAAATTCTTGATTGTTGTGACACATATCATATATAAGAAAATAGTGAGGGTTAAGAATAGGAAATAAGGAAGTCCTAATGGAGCTAAATGAAGAATATTTACCAGCGGTCCATAAGGCAGACTGGTTACAAAAAGGGCTGCAACCAAAGTTGTCAAAATCACAAGCCAAGCTGGTCTGCTTTGTACAAAAGGAACTTTTGCTGTACGAAGCATATGGATAACCATGGTTTGAGACCACATAGATTCGATGAACCATCCTGTTTGGAACAAGATAATAAACTGAAGGGCAGATTCTGACCCATGAACATAGTGATGACCTGTTACCAAAGGAACAATGATAAAGTAGAGGAAGATAAAGGTCAAAATGTCAAAGATAGATGAGATTGGACCCATCCAAACCATAAATCGAGTAATGGATTTTGCTTCCCATGTATGGGGCTGTTTTAGGAAGTCTTGATCCACGTTATCAAACGGCAATGCCACACAGGACAAATCATAGACTAGGTTTAGGACAATGAGATGAACAGGAGCCATTGGTAAAAATGGCAAGAAGATACTCGCAACCAGTAGTGAGAAGATATTTCCAAAGTTCGAACTAACGGTCATCTTGATGTACTTGGTCATGTTGGCGTAGACCTTACGACCTTCAACGATACCCTTTTCCAGAACCATGAGATCCTTGTCTAGCAAAATAACATCCGCTGTTTCCTTTGCGATATCTACTGCTGTATCAACGGAAATTCCGACATCTGCCACCTTCATGGATGGGGCATCATTAATACCGTCACCCATATAACCAACACCGTGACCATTTTTCTTTAACTGTAGAATAATCCGCGCTTTTTGGTCAGGAGATAATTTAGCAAAGACTGTTACACTTTCAACCGCTTCTGCCAATTCTTGGTCAGTCATTTGGTCGATATCAGCTCCCAAAAGGATGTATTCAACGTCCAAACCAACCTTTTCACAGATGGCTTGGGTTACTTTTTCATTATCGCCAGTTAAAATTTTTGTTCTGACACCATGCTCAAGCAGAGCTTGAATAGCGGGTGCTGCAGATGGTTTTGGTGGATCCAAGAAGGCAAGGTATCCTGTAAGGATCATGTCACTTTCATCAGTCACAGCATAGGCATAATCTTCACGTAGACCTGACTTGTACCCAACACCTAAGACACGCAAACCTTGACGATTTAATTGACCAACTTCTGCTAGTACTTCTTGGCGAATGTCTTCGGTTAGGGGTATGATCTCTCCGCGGTACTCCACGTGTGTCGAAATGTTCAACATTTCTTCTAAAGCGCCTTTGGTAACCATACTAACGACATTGCTATCGTCTTTGACGATGACACTCATGCGTCTACGTTCAAAATCAAATGGAAGTTCATCGATTTTTTGGAAGCTAGTATCTAAATTTTGTAGGATAACATGTTCTTTAGCTTCTTTTTCAGTTCTATTGATAATGGCACGGTCCATTAAGTTTTTCAAACCAGTTTGGAAATGTGAATTTAGATAAGCTCTTCTTAAGACAGCCATATCTAAATTACCATGGATATCCAAAGGGTATTCTAAGACAATCTCATCTTGCGTTAGAGTTCCAGTTTTGTCCGTACAAAGGATATCAATTGCTCCTAAATCCTGGATAGCATTTAGTTTTTTGATAACTACCTTTTCCTTGGCCATAATAATGGAACCTTTGGCCAAGCTGGCTGTGATAATCATTGGAAGCATTTCTGGTGTAAGTCCGACACCAACGCTCAAGGCAAATACTCCGGCTTCTAGCCAGTCTCCGTCGGTCAATCCATTTGCGAAAAACACGATTGGAACCATGACAAGCATCAAGCGGATCAAAAGCCAAGAAATGCTGTTCATTTCACGTTCAAAAGAAGTTGGTTCATCGTAGGTGTTGAGAGTCTGTTCAATAGCTCCCATCATGGTGTCATCACCAACAGCTAAAACCATAGCTGTAGCACTTCCTGAGATAACGTTTGTCCCCATGAATGCCAAAGATTCTGCTTCTAAAAGACTCTCTACATTTTGATTAGTAGCTTTATTTAAAGCCAGTTTTTCGACTGCATCACTTTCTCCAGTCAAACCTGACTGTTGAATGAAAAAGTCGCGTGATTCAAATAAGATGACATCTGCTGGAATCATATCTCCAGCGCTCAATTTCACGAGATCTCCCACAACCAACTCATCGATGGGTAACTCTTGTTCAAGACCATCACGAATAACAGTTGCAGTGTTGACAATCATTTTTGAAAGATTGGTTGTCGCCTTGTCGCTCCTCAACTCTTGGACAAAACGGATGCCTCCTGAAATCAAAACCAAGACAACGATAATAATAGAGGTCGTAGGGTCCTCTTGGCCAGGTTTTGCAAGCCAGACGTTTGTAACGAGAGAAATAAAGGCAATCACAAGCAAAATGATTGTGAAAGGATTGATAATGGATTCATAAATCTTTTTAAAGATAGAATCCTCTTGGCCCTTGGTGATGGTGTTTTCACCATATAGGTCACGGTTTTCTTCGACTTGTTCTTGGTCTAAGCCTTTTAGACTTGTATGGTAAAAAGCTAGACTATCTTTTAATGGAGTTTGAATAGCTGCTGCTAGTCTTTCTTTTGTAGTTTTCATTGGTTTCTCCTATCTGTATGAATGGTGATTTCATACTCAATGAAAATCAAAGAGCAAACTAGGAAACTAGCCACAGGCTGTACTTGAGTACGGCAAGGCGACGTTGACGTGGTTTGAATTTGATTTTCGAAGAGTATCATACACAGAGGCCAATCACTTTATAGGGACAAAACGACACAAATCAGCGATTGGCTGTGTATGTGCGGTTCTGGATGATCGTCAATTTGCATCGTTTGTCTCCTTTCTTTGTTTTAAAACAACAGAAAATCCTGCCATAAAATGGCAGGACTAAAAAACTTATTATCTGTTTTCGTTCAAGCTTTAACTCCATAGGGCGATGTAATGAGCTTAGTCTTGACCTTCGCGACCAGGACTGTTGACCAACGAGTAGTGTCTCCACTGCTTTGCGGTAGTCATCCGTATCCCTATGGTAGCCTCACCTACCGTTTTCGCCTTTCAGTATAAACCTTTAACTAGTAAAAGTCAACGATTTATCTCATTTTTCTTAGATTACGATTAATTCTTTTGGAGCAAGGGTTAATAACTCACAACCGGTATCTGTAATCAGGATGTCGTCTTCGATACGAACTCCGTATTTACCTTCAATATAAATACCCGGTTCATCAGTCAAGACCATACCAGTTTTGATAACTTCTTTGGAAGTTTGGCTAAAGTAAGGTTCTTCGTGGATATCAAGTCCGATACCGTGCCCGATACCGTGTGTAAAGTATTCTCCATAGCCTGCTTCCACGATAATATCACGAGGAATCTTGTCAAAGTCACGGAAACCTAAGCCAGCCTTAGCTTGGTCAATCAATGCTTGGTTAGCCCTTAAAACAGTGTTGTAGATTTCTGCTTGTTCGTCACTGACATGACCGAGGTAGATGGTCCGAGTCATATCACTCACATAATGTTCGTATAAGCAACCGAAGTCCATGGTAATAGCTTCACCTAGTTCTACCGGCTTGTGCATTGGGTGGGCATGGGGTTTAGAAGAGTTGATGCCACTCGCTAAGATTGTGTCAAAAGACAAACCTGCCGCTCCTAATTCACGCATACGGAAATCAAGGAAGTTGGCAATTTCAATTTCAGTCTTACCAGGCTTGATAAATTCAAGGGCATCGTGGAAAGCTTGATCTGAGATTGAGCAAGCCTTGCGAATGGTCGCAATCTCTGTCTCATCCTTAATCATACGAAGCGCTTCAACAAACTGTGTCTGTGGAACTAGTTCCAAACCTTCAAAGGCGGTTTGCATGCGATGGTAATAAGAAACTGAAATCTCATCTTCAAACCCGATACGAGAAAGACCCATGTCTTTTGCAATCTTTGCAATAACAGCCAACTCATCACGTTCTGCAAGAATCTCAAAACCAGTTACTTCTTGCTTAGCAGCGATGATATAGCGAGCATCCGTCACCAAGATTTGATGGTCACGACTGATGAAGACCGTTCCATTTGAACCCCAAAATCCTGTCAAATAGTAGACATTTTTAAGGTTATTGATAATGATTCCATCTAGTTCTTTTTCTTGCATTTTATCGAGAAATGCTTGCACACGTTTATTCATGATGTAACTTTCCTTTCAAATACTGTCCTGTATAGCTAGCTTCATTAGCAGCTACTTCCTCTGGAGTTCCTGTTGCAATGATGGTACCACCACCAACACCACCTTCTGGGCCTAGGTCGATAATATGGTCTGCTGTTTTGATAACATCCAGATTGTGCTCGATGACGAGAACTGTATTACCATCATCGACAAAGCGAGACAAAACGGTGAGTAGACGAGCGATGTCCTCAGTATGCAACCCAGTCGTTGGTTCATCTAAAATGTAGAAGGACTTACCTGTCGAGCGCTTGTGGAGTTCACTAGCCAGCTTCATACGCTGGGCCTCACCTCCAGAAAGTGTCGTAGCTGGTTGTCCCAAGGTCACATAACCTAGACCAACATCTTTGATGGTCTGGAGTTTGCGTTGAATTTTCGGAATATGTTGGAAAAATTCTACTGCGTCATTGACCGTCATATCCAAGACTTGCGAGATATTCTTTTCCTTGTAGTGAACTTCTAGCGTTTCACTGTTGTAGCGAGTCCCATGACAGACTTCACAGGCTACGTAAACATCTGGCAAGAAATGCATCTCAATCTTGATAATCCCGTCACCCGAGCAAGCTTCACAGCGACCGCCCTTGACGTTGAAACTGAAACGCCCCTTCTTATAGCCACGAATCTTGGCTTCATTTGTCTGAGCAAAGAGGTCTCGAATATCATCAAAGACACCTGTATAGGTCGCAGGATTAGACCTCGGTGTTCGTCCAATTGGACTCTGGTCAATGTCTATCAGACGGTCGATATGTTCAATTCCTATAATAGTCTTAAACTTACCAGGCTTGTCTGAATTACGATTGAGCTTTTGTGCAATAGCCTTTTTGAGGATGCTGTTAATCAAGGTAGACTTCCCTGAACCAGACACCCCTGTCACTGCAATGAATTTCCCGAGTGGGAAGCGAGCGGTGATATTTTGCAAGTTGTTCTCACGCGCGCCTGTCACTTCGATAAAACGACCATTACCTACACGGCGCTCTGACGGCACTGGAATCGCACGTTTTCCTGATAGATACTGTCCTGTAATGGATTTGCTGTTGCGAGCTACCTGCTTAGGCGTTCCTGCAGCAACAATTTCTCCACCAAAGACACCTGCACCAGGGCCAACGTCAATCAGATAATCAGCTTCTCGCATAGTATCTTCATCGTGTTCTACCACGATCAAGGTGTTCCCCAAGTCACGCATCTTTTTCAGACTGGCAATCAAACGGTCATTGTCCCTCTGGTGGAGACCGATTGACGGCTCATCCAGGATATAGAGCACACCTGAGAGGTTGGAACCAATCTGGGTCGCCAAGCGAATACGCTGACTCTCTCCACCTGAAAGGGTCCCTGCCGAACGTGACAGAGTCAGATAGTTGAGACCTACGTTATTGAGGAAGGTCAAGCGGTCCTTGATTTCCTTCAGGATAGGACGAGCGATAATAGCTTCATTTTCAGATAGGATTAGTTGATCAATGACCTCCAAATGGTCTGAAATGGAGAGGTCTGAAATTTCTCCGATATGGAGTCCTTTTTCTCCCCCTACTCGAACAGATAAGGCTTGGTCATTGAGACGATAACCATGACAGGTACCACAAGTCAGCTCGTTCATATAGAGACGCATCTGTGTACGAGTGTAGTCGCTATTGGTTTCATGATAGCGACGCTTGATATTATTGACAACACCTTCAAATGGAATATCGATATCACGAACTCCACCAAATTCATTCTCATAGTGGAAATGGAATTCTTTCCCATCTGAACCATAGAAGATGAGATGTTTATCTGCCTCAGACAAGTCCTCAAAAGGCCTATCCATATCCACTCCAAAAGCTGTCATGGCTTGTTCCAGCATATTTGGATAATAGTTTGAAGAGATAGGGTTCCAAGGCGCTAAGGCTCCCTCGCGAAGGCTCTTGCTAGCATCTGGCACGACTAAGTCCGTATCAACCTCTAGCTTGATTCCCAAACCGTCACACTCGCTACAAGAGCCAAACGGTGCATTGAAGGAGAAGAGACGAGGTTCTAACTCTGGAACCGTAAATCCACATACTGGACAAGCATAGTGTTCTGAAAAGAGCAACTCTGAATCATCCATCGTATCAATAACGACATAACCTTCTGCGATGCGAAGGGCTGCTTCAATCGAATCAAAGAGACGACTACGGATACCTTCTTTAATGATAATACGGTCTACCACCACATCGATGTTGTGTTGTTTATTCTTTTCAAGTTCAGGAACTTCGGTCACATCATAGACAATCCCATCAACACGGACACGGACGTAACCGTCCTTTTGAATCTTTTCGATCAGCGTCTTGTGTTGCCCCTTTTTCTTACGAATAACAGGAGCCAAAATCTGCAGTCGTTGGCGTTCTGGCAATTCCAAAACCTTGTCTACAATCTGTTCAACAGACGAAGCCTTGATAGCCCCATGTCCATTGATACAGTAGGGTATTCCTACACGAGCATAAAGGAGACGTAGGTAGTCGTTGATTTCCGTCGTAGTTCCTACAGTTGAGCGAGGGTTTTTACTAGTCGTTTTCTGATCAATAGAAATGGCAGGGCTGAGACCATCGATAGAGTCCACATCTGGTTTTTCCATATTGCCCAAAAACTGACGAGCATAGGCTGACAAACTCTCTACGTAGCGGCGTTGCCCTTCTGCATACAGGGTATCAAAAGCAAGACTGGACTTGCCCGAACCCGATAGCCCCGTCACCACAACCAGCTTGTCTCGTGGAATTTCCACGTCAATATTTTTTAAATTATGGGCGCGTGCCCCATGGATGACAATCTTATCTTGCATGTTACTTCTTTCTAGTCCATTGTTGCTTTCCATTATACCAAAAAAAGTGAAATTCTATTACCAAAAAAGCCGAATTTATAGTATAATAGTACGGTGCTAAAAATCACTTAAATACAGAATAGATTAGGAAAGGATAGGAGATATGAAACAAGTCTTTCTCTCAACAACAACTGAATTTAAAGAGATCGATACGCTCCAACCGGGCACTTGGATCAATCTCGTCAATCCTACCCAGAGCGAATCGATGGAAATCGCTTCTGCTTTTGATATTGATATCGCTGACCTCCGTGCACCACTCGATGCCGAAGAAATGTCTCGTATTACCATTGAAGATGAATACACTCTGATCATCGTAGACGTCCCAATCACAGAGGAAAGAAATAACCGTACCTACTATGTGACCATTCCCTTGGGGATTATCATTACCGAAGAGGCTATTATTACCACTTGTTTGGAACCTCTACCACTTCTAGATGTCTTTATCAATCGGAGACTTCGTAATTTCTATACCTTTATGCGTTCGCGCTTTATCTTTCAAATCCTCTACCGCAACGCTGAAATTTATCTGACAGCCCTTCGTTCAATTGAGCGTAAGAGTGAGCAAATCGAAACCCAACTTCACAAATCTACTCGAAATGAAGAATTGATTGAACTCATGGAGTTGGAAAAGACCATCGTCTACTTCAAGGCCTCTCTTAAGACAAACGAGCGCGTGATTAAAAAATTGACCAGCGCAACTAGCAATATTAAGAAATACCTTGAAGACGAAGACTTACTTGAAGACACATTGATTGAAACGCAACAGGCCATCGAGATGGCGGATATCTATGGAAACGTCCTTCACTCTATGACAGAGACCTTTGCCTCTATCATTTCAAACAACCAGAACAATATCATGAAAACCTTGGCCCTCGTGACCATCGTTATGTCTATCCCGACTATGATTTTCTCAGCTTACGGAATGAACTTTAAGGACAATGAAATCCCTTTAAACGGAGAACCGCATGCTTTCTGGCTCATCGTCTTTATCGCCTTTGCTATGAGTGTTTCTCTCACTCTTTACCTCATCCATAAAAAATGGTTCTAAACAGGAGTTATTATGTCACAGATTGATTTAAAAGAATTAACAAAGAAAAACCAAGAATTTATCCATATTGCAACCCAACAATTTCTCAAGGACGGAAAAACTGACGCTGAAATCAAGGCCATCCTTGAAGAAGTCATTCCTCATATCCTTGAAGAACAACCAAAAGGTGTGACTGCTCGTTCTATCTATGGAGCACCAACTCACTGGGCTCACAGCTTCAGCGAAAAAGAGCAATACGAGAAAGAACATCCAAAGGAAAATGACGATCCAAAATTGATGATGTTGGATTCAGCCCTTTTCATCACAGGACTATTTGCAGTAGTTAGCGCCTTGATGAGCTTCTTCTCAAACCAACCTGTGGCCTACGGATTGGTAACACTTATCAGCGTAGGGGCTTTTGGTGGAGTTGCCTTTTACCTGCTCTACCACTTCATCTACCGCTACTACGGACCTGATACTGACCGTAGCCAACGTCCTCCATTCTGGAAATCACTTTTGGTTATGTTAGCAACCATGTTTGCCTGGGTCTTCATCCTCTTCTTGAGTAACTTCCTTCCACAAGCCATCAACATCAGCCTCCCACCACTTGTTTTGTTGGTCATTGGAGGAGCTCTCCTTGCCCTACGTTTCTACCTCAAAAAACGTTTCAACATCAAGAGCGCAAGTGCAGGACCAGCTAGATATTAAGATAAACAAAAAAAGTAGTGTGTTTTGTAGACAGACTACTTTTATTATGCTTCCAAAGTATTTTTTGATTCTCCAAAGAAAAGTAGCTACATTTTCTAAAAACGTTCTAATGTAAAGGCTTCCCTTAGAATCCCAAGGTTTTATCCTTGAATTCAAGTTGTTTTTCTGTTATGCTAATAAAGTAATAAGGAGAAATATATATGACTAAACAGAGAATTAATCAAATTGTTGGTTCAATTGGTGCCTTTATCGGGATTATTGTATTTATAGCCTACATCCCTCAAATTTTTGCCAATTTACAAGGAAATAAAGCTCAACCTTTCCAACCTTTATCAGCAGCAGTCTCTTGCTTAATCTGGGTCATTTATGGATGGACAAAAGAGCCTAAGAAAGACTGGATTCTAATCATTCCAAACTCGGCTGGGGTTATCCTTGGCGGACTGACCTTCCTTACTGCTCTATAAGAATGCAACTACTATAAAAAGCAACCACATCGAACGGTTGCTTTTTTACTACTTTCGTGATCTAAAAGCCATTTTCTGATTCTAATTCTTGTTGTTTTTCCTCATCTTTTGTGATACAATAGCATCAATTTATTTCTAGGAGGATGAGATATGGTTTCTACTATTGGTATTGTTAGTTTGTCTAGTGGCATTATCGGAGAAGACTTTGTCAAACACGAAGTGGACTTGGGTATTCAACGTCTCAAGGATCTAGGACTCAATCCTATCTTTTTGCCCCATTCGTTAAAAGGCTTAGACTTTATCAAGGACCATCCTGAAGCACGTGCGGAGGATTTGATGCAAGCCTTTTCTGATGATAGTATCGACATGATCCTATGCGCCATCGGTGGAGACGATACCTATCGTTTATTACCCTATCTTTTTGAAAATGACCAACTAGAAAAAGTTATCAAACAAAAGATTTTTCTTGGCTTCTCGGATACGACCATGAACCATCTCATGTTGCATAAACTAGGTGTTAAAACTTTTTATGGTCAATCCTTTTTAGCAGACATTTGTGAATTAGACAAAGAAATGTTAGCCTATAGCCTTCACTACTTTAAAGAATTGATTGAGACGGGAAGAATCTCAGAAATCCGCCCTAGTGACGTTTGGTATGAGGAACGAACTGACTTCAGTCCCAAAGCCTTGGGAACACCTCGTGTCAGCCATGCAAATACTGGTTTTGAGTTGTTACAAGGAACTGCCCAGTTCGAGGGAGAAATCCTCGGCGGTTGCCTCGAATCCCTCTACGATATCTTTGACAACTCTCGATACGCAGATAGCACAGGCCTCTGCCAAAAATACAAACTTTTCCCTGACTTATCCGACTGGAAAGGAAAGATTCTATTGCTAGAAACAAGTGAAGAAAAGCCTGAACCTGATGATTTCAAAAAAATGTTGCAGACTTTAAAAGAAACTGGGATATTTGAAGTCATTAGTGGACTCTTGGTCGGGAAACCTATGGATGAAACTTTCTATGACGACTATAAAGAGGCACTATTGGATATCATTGATAGCAATATCCCGATTGTCTATAATCTGAATGTTGGACACGCAACTCCAAGAGCTATTGTCCCCTTCGGAGTCCACGCCCATGTAGACGCAATGAAGCAAGTCATTCGCTTTGACTATAACAAAGAAAGCTGAGATAGAACTCTCAGCTTTTTTATATTCTCCTATGTTCTAGACATCTAACGTCACTTATTTCCACTTTTCCATTCACAATCATTCTCGTGATCATCAACCAACCCTGCAGCCTGTAGAAAGGACAAAACAGCGACTGGTCCAGTAAACTTAAAGCCTCGTTTTTTGAGTTCCTTGGATAATGTCTCAGATAAGGCCGTCTTGGCAGGGGCTTGGGCATAGTCAGGAACATCATTGGTGATGGTTTTACCATCTACAAAAGACCAGAGATAGGCATCAAAAGTTCCGAATTCTGCCTGAACTTGTAGAAAGGCCTGGGCATTGACACGTGTCGCAAATATCTTGGCACGATTGCGGATGATGGCTGGATTATCCATCAAAGCTTCCAATTCTTCATCCGACATCTCTGCGACCGCTTGAATTTGGTAACCATGAAAAGCTTGACGGAAGGCTTGGCGTTTATTGAGTACCGTTTCCCAAGATAGCCCCGCCTGATAAGTCTCCATACAGAGCAACTCAAAAAGTGCTTGGTCATCATGGAGAGGTTGCCCCCACTCCTCATCGTGGTAGGCTACATATAGCGGATTGGTCATCTTAACCCACGAACAACGTTTTGGCATAGAAATCTCCTATTTCACCAACATTTTAAGGGCCGACTTGATATAATTCTCTGCTGTATCCGAAGTTCCTTCAAAGAATTTCTTGATTTTCTTAAGCTCAGTCGCCTTGTAGCCCAGTGCCAACATGGCTTCCATAGCTTCTTCCAGTTCTTGGTTGTCACTGCTAGATGGAACCGCAGCCTTAGCAGGGAGGTCGTCTCCTGCCACAACAACTTTCCCTTCTAAGTCCAAGACCATCTGTTGGGCTGTTTTCTTACCAATCTTCGGAAACTTGGTCAAGTAGGTGATGTTCTTAGTCTCAATCGCTTGAACGAGCCCTGCATTGTCATCTGCTGCAATGATAGCCAAAGCTGATACAGGACCAATGCCCGACACCGAAATCAAGCTGAGAAAGAGTTTTTTCTCGTCTTCTAAACGGAAACCGTAAAGGAGATGAGCGTCTTCGCGAACAACTTGATGCACATAGATTTGCGCTTCTTGATTGACTTGTCCCGAGTAAGCATAGGGATTTGCTACATGTAGGATATAGCCGATTCCGTTTGCTTCTAGGACGATGTATTTAGCAGTAATTTTGGTAATGATACCCTTTAGATATTCGTACATAATTTTCCCTTCAATTTATACTCAATGAAAATCAAAGAGTAAACTAGGAAGCTAACCGTAGGCATAACTTAAGTTAGACAAGGTAAGGCTGACGCAGTTTAAAGAGATTTTCGAAGAGTATTAGTATTTGCCTAGTTCTCGTAGGCTGGTATGATTTTCCTGAATGCGACGGAACATCTTTTCCATGTCTGACTTGGTAAAATGCACCAAAACAGGGCGTCCGTGGGGACAGTTGTATGGGTTGTTGCATTTAGAGAGCTGATAGAGAAGCTGTCTGGCTGAGTGGTCATCGATTCGATGATTGGCTTTGATAGACCGCTTGCAGGACATCATGATCGCCAGCTCTGCTCGGTATTTCTTGATCGAAACTTCCTTGGTCAAGAGGAGCATGTCACACATCTCGTAGATACCAGACTCGATCTCCTCTTCTGCCATCCAAATAGGATGTTCCCGTAGGATAAATTGATTCTCTCCGTACTCTGCTAGAAAGACGCCAACTTCCTCCAAGAGAGACATTCTTTCCTTGAGACGAAGGACATCATCTGCAGGGAATTCAAAGATGTAAGGTACTAGGAGTTGCTGCTGACTCTGGTCAACATTGCCGATACTCTCACGGTATTCCTCGTACTTAACCCGCTCCTGAGCTGCATGTTGATCTATGATGTAGAGCCCATCTCGACCTTGAGCAAAGAGATAGGTCCCGTGCATCTGACCGAAAAACTCCAACTCTGGGAAGCTCGAAGACTCTTCTCGCTCCAGCTTATCATAAGCCTTATCCAGACTTGCCATATCCAACTCTGGATGGTCTAGTTGGTCGTAGCTGATAGGCTTTCTCTCTGCAAAATGCAGTTTTGCTGGCTTGGTCAGCTGATCCAAGGTTTCCTTGGCGAAGAGGTTCAAATCCTGTCTTTCTTCAGTCAGATTCACCTGATGGTCTGCTACCTCAGCTTGAGGCGGTCTTGTCAGCTCCGTTTGATCGTAGTAAAGATTATTTTCTTTAAGTGAGAGGATGGTTTGTTCTACTTTTTCACGATTGCGAACGGTAGACTTTGCAAGATTTTCCAAGGCATCTGGAATCAAGGTCTGTTCCTTGAGACTCTTTGCGATAGCTTCTGAAACCAGCGCCATCAGTTCTCTTTCCTTGGAAATCCGCACTTCTTGCTTGGTTGGATGCACATTGACATCTGCTAGATAAGGGTCAATCTGGATATGAATCACAGCCAGCGGAAAACGCCCCACCATGAGCTTGCTACCGTATCCATCTAAAATGGCACGATTGAGCAGGAAGTTTTTGATATAACGGCCATTGATAAAAAGGCTGATATAGTTACGATTAGCCCGTGTCATTTCCGGCAATGAGACAAAACCAGAAATTTCAAAGTCTAGGTCAGAATTCTCAATTTCAACCATTTTTTTGGCACTAACCAAACCATAAATTCCAGCAATGGCTTGACGCAGTTGACCCGTACCAGCTGTTCGTGTCATTTCCTTGCCATCGCTAATCAGGCTAAAGGAAATCTCAGGATGGGCTAGCCCCAAACGGTTGACAATATCAATGATGTGAGACAACTCCGCCTGCTGACTCTTCATATACTTGAGACGAGCTGGTGTGTTGAAAAAGAGGTCCTCCACACAAACCTTAGTCCCTACAGGACTTGTCGCTGGGCTAATCTCTTCAACTTCTCCCCCACGAGCCACTAACTTGGTCCCGTGACTTGCTCCATCCACCGCAGTCAACAAGGTTAAGACACTGACAGATGCGATTGAAGGCAGAGCTTCACCACGGAAACCAAGAGTCCGAATCCGAAAGAGATCCGCTTGATTCTTAATTTTACTGGTCGCATGACGGCGGAGAGCCAACTCGACTTCATCGTGGGCAATCCCGTGACCATTATCGGTAATTTGGATTTTCTTAAGGCCAGCTTCTTCAATCTCGACGATGATCTGGCTTGAGCCAGCGTCGATAGCATTTTCAACCAACTCTTTAACGACACTAGCAGGGCGTTCGATAACCTCTCCTGCCGCGATTTGATTGGCCAAGACTTCTGGCAATTCAATAATATGAGACATCTTTCAGCCCCTTTCTTAACTATTTTTATCTATTTCTCTGAAAATAATACTCTTCAAAAATCTCTTTAAACCACGTCAGTCTCGCCTTGCCGTATATGTGTTACTGACTTCGTCAGTTCTATCCACAACCTCAAAACAGTGTTTTGAGCAACCTGCGGCTAGCTTCCTAGCTTGCTCTTTGATTTTCATTGAGTATAAGCTAGTGCTATTATACCATATTTCACTCGTTTCCAAAAAAGTCCGAGTAGCAACTTTCTTCCCGATTTTACTAGGTTATTTGCCAAGTTTGTGGTAAAATAGGTAGAAACAATATTTTAAAAAGGAGAAAAGACACATGCACATTTTTGATGAGCTAAAAGAGCGTGGTTTGATTTTTCAAACAACTGATGAAGAAGCTTTGCGTAAAGCCCTAGAAGAAGGTCAAGTTTCTTATTATACTGGCTACGATCCAACTGCTGACAGCCTTCACCTAGGCCACCTTGTCGCAATCTTGACAAGTCGTCGTTTGCAACTAGCAGGTCACAAACCTTATGCGCTCGTTGGCGGTGCTACAGGTCTCATCGGAGATCCGTCCTTCAAAGATGCTGAGCGTAGTCTCCAAACAAAAGACACAGTAGATGGCTGGGTCAAGTCTATCCAAGGACAACTTTCTCGCTTTCTTGATTTTGAAAATGGTGAAAATAAAGCTGTCATGGTCAACAACTACGACTGGTTTGGCAGCATCAGCTTCATTGACTTCCTCCGTGATATCGGAAAATACTTCACTGTCAACTATATGATGAGCAAGGAGTCTGTTAAAAAACGGATCGAAACAGGGATTTCTTACACAGAGTTTGCTTACCAAATCATGCAAGGATACGACTTCTTTGTCCTTAACCAAGACCACAATGTTACTCTGCAAATCGGTGGTTCTGACCAATGGGGAAACATGACAGCTGGTACCGAATTGCTTCGTCGTAAGGCTGACAAGACTGGTCACGTTATCACTGTTCCACTGATTACAGACGCAACCGGTAAGAAATTTGGTAAATCTGAAGGAAATGCAGTCTGGCTCAATCCTGAAAAGACTTCTCCATACGAAATGTACCAATTCTGGATGAACGTCATGGACGCTGACGCTGTTCGCTTCTTGAAAATCTTTACTTTCTTGTCATTAGACGAGATTGAAGACATCCGTAAACAATTCGAAGCAGCACCACACGAACGCTTGGCTCAAAAAGTCTTGGCTCGTGAAGTTGTGACTCTTGTCCACGGAGAAGAAGCCTACAAAGAAGCCCTTAACATCACTGAACAACTCTTTGCAGGAAATATCAAAAACCTTTCTGTCAAAGAACTCAAGCAAGGACTTCGTGGCGTGCCAAACTACCAAGTACAGGCAGACGAAAATCACAACATCGTTGAACTTCTTGTATCTTCTGGCGTGGTTAACTCAAAACGCCAAGCCCGTGAAGACGTACAAAATGGAGCTATCTACGTCAACGGCGACCGTATCCAAGACCTTGACTATGTCTTAGGGGATAACGATAAATTAGAGAACGAACTCACTGTTATCCGCCGCGGTAAGAAGAAATACTTTGTATTGACTTACTAAATTGTTAAACATTTACCTATAAACAAAGGAGTTACCCTCGAGAAAGGTAACTCCTTTTTGCTGTGAATAGTCCCCCACCTATCCCTTAATAGACAGGCTACGCAGTACAATGCGTAAGGTTGTTAGATTATGTAAGATAGAAAGATTTGAAGGGCTGAGCCAGTTAAACAAGCCAAAGCCAATCAAACTACTATTTACGACAACGGTATCTTGAATATTCTTCTTGATGAGTGTTTGCAAAGATGATGATAGCGAATCCAACTCTTGGAAGAAATCCAAACGATTATCTAACAACAAGATATCGCTCATCTGCTTAGAAATATCTGCACTCTCATTCATCACCACGCCGATATCTGATAGGGTTAGAGCCGCTGAGTCATTCAATCCATCTCCAACCATCAAAATAGTGTGACCTGCTTTCTGCAGTTTCTCTACTAACTCAAATTTCCCATCAGGTTTTAAGTCTGTATAGACCTGATCAAAGGGCAAATCTTTGACTAATTCCTCTGTTCTAACCAAGGTGTCCCCTGTTGCCAGAATCAATTTTTTCCCTTGTTCCTTAAGTTTATCCAAGGCTGCCTTAGCTTCTTTTCTCAAAGGAGTATGAATGCAGAACATTCCAATCAATTCATTCTGGTAGGCTAAGAATAAGAGATTGTAGTGACTCTTGTACTCTTCAATTAAAGCATTTTGTTCTGAACTGATATGAATCTGCTCATCCTGCATCAAGACATAATTCCCAATAAGAACTGGTTGACCATCTATATGAGATTTGATCCCCTTACTTGCGATATATTGGAGTTTCCCATGCATTTCCTCATGTTCAATCCCCTCTATCTCGGCTTGCTTGACGATGGCATTAGCAATAGGATGATAAATGTGTTCCTCAAGACAGGCACTGATTCTGAGAATATCTTCCTCACTATTGTCTCCAAAAGGTAACACCTTTTCAACTATAGGATAGCTAGTTGTGATTGTCCCAGTCTTATCAAATAAGAAGGTATCAACTTCCAGGTATTTCTCCAGAACATCTCCATCCTTAATCACCATTTCACGGTTCAACCCCTCCTTGATAGCTGTCAAATAAGCTACAGGAGTAGAGATTTTCAAAGCGCAGGAGAAATCGACCAATAGGAAAGAGATAGCCTTAGAAAAAGAACCCGTTAATAGGTAAGTCAGCCCAGCCCCCAAGAAATTATATTTGACGACCTTATCCGCCATCTTGATGAAATAGCGTTGTTTCGTTTTCTTGTTTTCTTCAGATTTTTTCATCAACTCAATCAGTTGTAAAATCCGGCTGTTCATCTGATTATCGGTTACACGAATGCGTAACTCTCCAGTTTCTAATACTGTATTTGCACAAACCAAATCAGACTCTCTTTTTTCAACTGGAAAACTCTCTCCCGTCAAGGAACTTTCGTTGACCATACCTAAACCTGAAACTACTTGTCCATCAAACAGAATTTCATTTCCTTGAGATAAGACCAAGACATCTCCTATTTGAACATCGGAACTCTTGATACTAACAACCGTATCGCCCTGTACTAAGAATACATCGCTCTCTTTTGCAAGAAGGCTTTGTTCTAAATCTGTTGCAGTTTTTTTCAAAGACCACTGATCTAAATGATTCCCCAAATCAAGCATAAACATGATATTACTTGCCGTCTTGGATTGGTTCATAAATAAGGACAATAAAATCGCTGAACAGTCCAAGACCTCCATCGTTAGTTCCTTACGCGCTAGAGTCTGATAGGCTTCTCTAACATAACCCAAAGCCTGATAACAAGTCCATATATAGCGAATAGGAAACGGTACAAGACTACGAAAAAGCACACGCTTAATCGCTGCACCTGAAACAATAGAATAAGCACTCTCTTCTCTACGAATGGGAAGAGTCATCAACTCAGAAACTTTCCCTTTATCAATTCTTTTTAAAAAGGCTTCTGCATTATCTAATACAGAAAAGCCTTCTTTTATACGTAGAGTAAAGTGCTGTTGATCCATGTAAAACTGGATGGACTCAATCCCCTTTTCATCTCTCGCCAAGGAACGAAGATAGTCTTGAATATCCAAGGTGAGTGAAAAAGAAGATGATAGTCGGATATGTTGGTATCCTCTATGTAGCACTTTAAAAGACATATTATTCCCCTATAAGGCTATCTAATTGCTCTTCTTTTTTCTCTTGCTCGTACAAATATTTGGCATCTTGCAAGACATCGTCTCCATGTTGTTTCACAACAGAAACAGATGCATCTAACCCGTCTTTCAACTTGTAAGCCTTAGCCAAAGCTTTAGAATAACCTTTTTTAGCTTCCTTACTTGCTAAGATTTTCAAACCAAGGGTACCAAATGCGACACCACCCAAAAAGAGTGATGATTTTTTCGCAACTTTTGCAACGGTTAGTACTTCTTTTAACATACTTATTTCCTCCTTATCATTATTATATAGCAATTTAGATATAAAAGCAATTTCATTCTATAAATTTGAGAATTAGTTTTATTTCTACTGAATCTCCCATCTACTTATTCCTAAAGTTGCTTTCATTTGCCTCTTTTGATACACTTAAACTATGAATACAAATCTCAAACCCAAACTTCAGCGTTTTGCTTCTGCGACTGCCTTTGCCTGTCCTATCTGTCAAGAAAATCTGACCTTGGTAGAGTCTAGCCTCAAGTGTAGCAACCGCCATTCTTTTGACCTGGCTAAATTTGGCTATGTCAATCTAGCCCCTCAAATCAAACAATCCGCCAACTACGACAAAGAAAACTTTCAAAATCGCCAGCAAATCCTAGAAGCTGGCTTTTACCAAGCTATTCTAGATGCCTTATCAACCATGCTTTCTAGCTTAGAAACGAGTCAAACAGTCTTGGATATCGGCTGTGGCGAAGGCTTCTACTCTCGTAAACTCCAAGAAAGTCACTCTGATAAAACCTTTTATGCCTTTGACATTTCAAAAGACTCGGTCCAAATCGCTGCCAAGAGTGAACCCAACTGGGCAGTCAACTGGTTTGTTGGTGACCTGGCTCGCCTTCCTATAAAAGACGCCAGCATGGATATCCTACTTGATATCTTCTCACCTGCCAAATACGGAGAATTTCGCCGTGTCTTATCCAAAGACGGCATTTTAATCAAGGTCATTCCTACTGAAAACCACCTCAAGGAAATCCGTCAGATGGTACAGGAGCAGCTGACAAAGAAGGACTATTCCAACCAAGATATCAAGGAGCATTTCCAAGAGCATTTTAGCATCCAATCTAGTCAGATTGCTTCCTTGACCAAGTCTATCACAGCAGAACAACGCCAAACTTTACTCAGCATGACACCCCTCCTCTTTCACGTTGACCAAAGCAAGATTGATTGGAGCCAACTGACAGAGATCACCATCGAAGCAGAGATTCTAGTTGGGAAAGCACTGTAAATAAATTTTTGAAATACTACAAAGCCCGCACCTCTTCTTGAGATGCGGGTTTAAAATACGATTTTTCACTGTCTTTCCGAAAAGTTTAAAAAATTTTGACCTCTCCATTTATTTTCGATTTGAAATGACAAATTTATCAATAAATAGCAAGTGATATAAGGCAAGTGATGCCCCATAACAACATCCATGAAAAGAGATTTCTTGATGAGTAAGTGGAAACGAAGAACTATTACCCGTATAAAGGCATGACAAAATTACAAAAATAATCCAAAATAAATCAGTCCATTTATATTTTGAAAAATATTTTTTCCACATAAGAACACCTTCTTTCTTTACTATAATACTATTATAATACTGTTTGTAAACGAATACAAGAAATTTGAGGTAGCAGCTAAGAAGAACCTTAGGCTTAAAGGTAGTACAACCAACCTTCTTAGTGTTCTCTAGGTTTGATTTTTAAGTCTAGAAATTATTGACAAATTATTTTTTTTTTTGAGACCAGTCAACCTCAAATCCATAACATTCAAAAAAGCGAATTTCATTTGAAACTCGCTTTTTTACAAAATGCATTAGTATAATTTTATATCTTAGTTCAAGTGCCAGATATCTTCGTTATACTGAGCGATTGTACGGTCAGATGAGAAGAATCCTGCTTTAGCAATGTTAACGATGACTTTATCCAACCATGCATCACGGTTTTCGTAATCAGCAAGCATTTGCTCTTTCACTTTGATGTAGTCTTCTAAGTCAAGAAGAGTCATGAACCAGTCTTTGTTGATCAATTCATTGTAAAGACGTTCCAAGCGTTCTTTCTTACCAACTGCAAGAACAGCGTCGCTCACGATAAAGTCAACCAATGGTTTGATCGCTTTACGAGCGTAGAATTCGCTTGATTTGTAAGCTGATTTTGCGTAAAGGTCGATAACAGTTTCTGAATCTTCACCAAAGATGTAGATGTTTTCGTCTCCAACCAACTCAGCGATTTCCACGTTAGCACCGTCCATAGTACCAAGAGTCAAAGCTCCGTTCAACATGAATTTCATGTTACCAGTACCTGAAGCTTCTTTAGAAGCAAGTGAGATTTGTTCTGAGATGTCACATGCTGGGATAAGGAAGCTTGCTGCAGTAACGTTGTAGTTTTCAACCATTACCACTTGCAAGTGTGGAGCTACTGCTGGGTCGTTTGCAATCACTTCTGACAAGCAAAGGATCAAGTGGATGATGTCTTGAGCGATTGTGTAGGCAGGAGCTGCTTTACCTCCAAAGAATACTGTGATTGGACGAGCAGGGATATTACCAGCCTTGATGTCAAGATATTTGTGAATCACATATAAAGCGTTCATTTGTTGACGTTTGTACTCGTGAAGACGTTTGATTTGGATGTCAAAGATTGAGTTAGTATTGATTTCCACACCTTGGTGTTCTTTCAAGTGACGAGCCAATTTACGTTTGTTGTGAGCTTTGATGCTTTCCAATTTTTCTTTGACAGCAGCCTTGTCTTCGTATGAAAGAAGGTCTTCCAATTTAGAAGCTTCATGGTGCCATTCGCGTCCAAGGATCTCATCCAAGTAGTGAGACAAGCTTGGGTTAGCATGCATGAGCCAACGACGGAAAGTGATACCGTTTGTTTTGTTGTTGAATTTTTCTGGGTAAAGATCGTAGAAAGCTTTCAACTCAGAGTTCTTCAAAATTTCAGTGTGAAGAGCGGCAACCCCGTTTACGCTGTATCCATAGTGGATATCCATGTGGGCCATGTGTACACGATCGTGTTCATCAATGATTTGAACAGCTGGATCTTTGTGTTCAGCACGAACACGGCGGTCCAATTCCTTGATGATTGGTACCAAGTGAGGAACCACTTCTTCCAAGAATTCAAGAGGCCATTTTTCAAGGGCTTCCGCAAGGATTGTGTGGTTTGTGTAAGCAGTCATGCTACGAACGATAGAGATTGCTTCATCAAGTTCGATACCACGTTCAGTCAAAAGACGGATCAATTCAGGGATAACCATTGATGGGTGAGTATCGTTGATTTGTACAACTGCGTAGTCAGCAAGGTCGTGCAAGTTGCTTCCTTTTTCGATTGCTTCATCGATGATCAATTGCGCACCGTTTGAAACCATGAAGTATTGTTGGAAGATACGGAGCAACTCACCTTGTTTATCGCTATCGTCTGGGTAAAGGAAAAGAGTCAAGTTGTGAGCGATATCTGTCTTGTCAAAGTTGATACCATCTTGGATGATTGAAGAATCAACTGAATCCAAGTCGAACAAACGCAAACGGTTTTTAGTAGCTGTTTTGTAACCAGGTACATCGATATCGTAAAGAGTAGATGTCAATGTAAAGTGTGCAAATGGTACTTGGTAGCTACGGCTTGAACGAACCAACCAGTTTTGGTCAGTCAACCAAGCGTTAGGAATTGTTTCTTGTTGGTTGTTTTTAAGCACTTGTTGGAAAAGACCAAAGTGGTAGTTCAAACCAACACCGTCACCGTTCAAACCAAGTGTAGCGATTGAGTCGATAAAGCAGGCTGCCAAACGTCCCAAACCACCATTACCAAGTGATGGTTCCAACTCTACTTCTTCGATTTCGATCAACTCTTTACCTGCGTCAGCAAGTTCTTTTTTAACCTCGTCATAAAGACCAAGGTTAATCAAGTTGTTAGACAAGAGTTTACCGATCAAGAACTCAGCTGAGATATAGTAAACTTTTTTCTTACCAGTGTTGACTGGTTTTTGGCTGCTTGCAAGTTTGCTGTAGTTAAGAAGAGCAAGGTAAAGCTCTTCGTTACTACATTCTGCGATAGATTTATTGTAACGATTTTGTACAAATTCTTTTAATGGTAACATTTTTTGTGTCTCCTGATAATGTCTTATTTCTTTAATTCTACCAAATTTTCATTGATTCGGCGATAAATTGTAGTCAAGTCAAGCAAAGTTTCTTCGACAGCAGGAGTCAATTGATCCTCTGTCATACGCCATGACCAGTTTCCACCAAGAGTAGATGGGAAGTTCATACGAGCTGAACCATCCAACTCTAGCAAGTCTTGCATGGTAGCGATAGCCATAAAGCTTACTGATGAGAAGACTGTACGAAGCATAGCATGTACTACTGTTTCATATTCCTTGCGGTTTGTGTAACGTGCCATGTACTCACGAGTTGGATCGTCGATTTCATTGCGATACCAACCAAGAACAGTGTTGTTATCGTGTGTTCCTGTGTACATAACTGAGTTGGCTGGTGCCAAGTGTGGGCTGTCGATACTTTCGTGCTCTGGGTTGAAGGCAAATTGAAGGACTTTCATTCCTGGGAATCCAGTGCGTTCACGTAGTTCAATAACTTCGTCAGTCATGAATCCAAGGTCTTCTGCGATGATGTTCAAGTCACCAAGTTCCTCTTTAACCGCTGCAAAGAGTTTGTAGTCAGGTCCTTTCACCCATTTACCAGGTGCTGCTGTTTCAGAACCAGCAGGAATTTCCCAGTAAGACTCAAATCCACGGAAGTGGTCGATACGAACGATATCGTAGATTTTGAAGCTTTCACGCAAGCGTTCAATCCACCATTTGTAGCCATCTTTGTCCATAGCTTCCCAGTCATAGATTGGGTTACCCCAGAGCTGACCAGTAGCAGAGAATTCATCTGGTGGGCAACCTGCGATGCAAGTCGCTTTTCCATTTTCATCTGTTTTAAAGAGATGTGGATTAGCCCACATATCGCTTGAATCTTCCGCTACATAGATAGGCATATCTCCGACAATCTCGATGTGGTTTTCGTTAGCGTATGCTTTCAATTTCAACCATTGTTGGAAGAAAAGGTATTGGGTTACGCGGTGGTAAACAAGCTTGTCAGCTAATTTCTCACGGTAGCTTTCAAGAGTTGAAGCTTTACGAGCACGAGCATCTGCATCTGGCCATTCTGTCCAAGCAAGATTATCAAAATGCTCCTTGATAGCCATGTACTCTGCAAATAGTTCAAGCCATGATTGATTGTCTTGAGCAAATTTTTCGAAGTCTTTGACATCTCCGACTTCAAGGAAACGTTTGACAGCTTTCTCTAGAAGTGGACGACGTGCATAGTAGATTTTAGCGTAGTCAACTTCAGTTGGGTTGCTACCAAAGTCCACACCTTCAAGATCACTTGCTTCCAACAAACCTTGCTCCACCAAAATATCAAGGTCGATAAAATGAGTGTTTCCAGCAAAGGCTGAGAATGATTGGTATGGAGAATCTCCATAGCTAGTTGTTCCTAAAGGAAGGATTTGCCAGTAACGTTGCTTTGTACGAACCAAGAAGTCAACGAAATCATAGGCACTTTGACCAAATGATCCGATTCCGTATGCTCCTGGAAGTGATGAGATGTGCATCAACACACCGCTTTGACGTTTTTTCATATTAGCACCTCAAGTGTTTATATTGTTAATTATTTCAATTTTTGCGCAAACGTTTGCGCTAAGTCAAGTATACCCCATTTCTAAAATAAATGCAAGCGTTTGTAAAAAAAACTTTTTCTCTACTTTTTATTTCCGAAATCGGAAATTCCCTATATTTTAAATTTCCCCCTCCATTTGTTTCGTCTTCTATGTATGCAATCGTTTCCCTTCAATTATTTTTGAATTGAAATTTACACGATTTCCTATTTTTCTTCTATTATACAAACAATTTTAGGAATTAGCCAGTCACAAGCTTTTTTAATTTTTTTCAAAAAAACGCTTGCAACCGTTTTCTGTTTGTGCTATACTAAGGTCATAAGGGAAAACGTTTGCGTTTCCTCGAAATTAAAATTTGTTATTCTTTAGGAGGAATACACTATGTCAACTAAATTCATGAAGAGCGCTGCTGTACTTGGTACTGCTACTCTTGCTAGCTTGCTTTTGGTAGCTTGCGGAAGCAAAACTGCTGATAAAGCAGCTGATTCTTCTGCATCAGGAAGCCAAGAAATCACTTTCTACGTTGAAGACCAATACAAAGCTTATGCTGAAACAGTTGCACAAGCTTATGAAAAAGAATCAGGAACAAAAGTTAACATCAAATCTGGTGACCAAATGGGTGGTCTGGACAAGCTTTCTCTTGACAACCAATCAGGTCAAGCTCCTGACGTTATGATGGCTCCATACGACCGTGTAGGTAGCCTTGGTACTGACGGACAACTTTCAGAAGTTACATTGAGCGACGGCGCTAAAACAGATGATAAAACTAAATCTCTTGTAACAGCTGCTGACGGTAAAGTCTATGGTGCTCCTGCCGTTATTGAGTCACTTGTTATGTACTACAACAAAGATTTGCTTAAAGAAGCTCCTAAAACATTTGCTGAATTGGAAGAACTTGCAAAAGACAGCAAATACGCTTTCGCTGGTGAAGATGGCAAAACTACTGCCTTCCTAGCTGACTGGACAAACTTCTACTACGCATACGGACTCCTTGCTGGTAACGGTGCTTACGTATTCGGACAAAACGGTAAAGATCCTAAAGACATCGGTCTTGCAAACGAAGGTTCAATCGCAGGTATCAACTACGCTAAATCTTGGTACGAAAAATGGCCTAAAGGTATGCAAGATACTGAAGGTGCTGGAAACTTGATCCAAACTCAATTCCAAGAAGGTAAAACAGCTGCTATTATCGATGGACCTTGGAAAGCTCAAGCATTCAAAGATGCTAAAGTAAACTACGGTGTTGCTACTATCCCAACTCTTCCAAACGGAAAAGATTACGCTGCATTCGGTGGTGGTAAAGCTTGGATCATCCCATCAAGCACTAAGAACCTTGAAGGCGCACAAAAATTTGTAGACTTCCTAGTTTCAACTGAACAACAAAAAGCATTCTACGATAAAACTAACGAAATCCCAGCTAACACTGAAGCTCGTTCATATGCTGAAGGTAAAAACGATGAGTTGACAACAGCTGTTATCAAACAGTTCAAGAACGCTCAACCAATGCCAAATATCTCTCAAATGTCTGCAGTTTGGGATCCAGCGAAAACTATGCTCTTTGATGCTGTAAGTGGTAAGAAAGATGCGAAAACAGCTGCTAACGACGCTGTTACATTGATCAAAGAAACAATCAAACAAAAATTTGGTGAATAAAAAATTTGTTCAAGGGGGGTGGAATTCAAATCCCCCTTTGAATTTATCAATAGAAAACATATATAGTTTAGGTTTTGATTGAAAACCAGTATCCTATGAAAGGAGTTATTATGGAAAAGCAACAACCTAGTAAAGCAGCCCTGCTGTCTATCATTCCTGGGTTAGGACAGATTTACAATAAACAAAAAGCCAAAGGTTTTATCTTCCTTGGTGTAACCCTTGTATTCGTCCTTTATTTCCTAGCACTTGCAGCCCCTGAATTAAGCAATCTCATCACTCTTGGTGACAAGCCAGGTCGTGATAATTCACTCTTTATGCTGATTCGTGGTGCCTTCCATTTAATCTTTGTAGTCGTTTATGTACTCTTTTATTTCTCAAATATTAAAGATGCACATACAATCGCAAAACGTATTAACAATGGAATTCCAGTACCACTTACGCTAAAAGATATGATCAAAGGAATCTATGAAAATGGCTTCCCTTACCTCTTGATCATTCCATCTTATGTTGCCATGACTTTTGCGATTATCTTCCCAGTTATCGTAACCTTGATGATTGCCTTTACCAACTACGACTTCCAACACTTGCCACCAAACAAATTGTTGGACTGGGTTGGTTTGACCAACTTTACAAACATCTGGAGTTTGAGTACCTTCCGTTCTGCCTTTGGTGCCGTTCTTTCTTGGACTATCATCTGGGCTTTGGCTGCCTCAACTTTACAAATCGTAATCGGTATCTTCACAGCTATCATTGCTAACCAACCATTTATCAAAGGAAAACGTATCTTTGGTGTTATTTTCCTTCTTCCTTGGGCTGTTCCAGCTTTCATCACTATCTTGACATTCTCAAACATGTTTAACGATAGTGTTGGTGCTATCAACACTCAAGTATTGCCAATCTTGGCTAAATTCCTTCCTTTCCTTGATGGGGCTCTTATCCCTTGGAAAACAGACCCAACTTGGACTAAGATTGCCTTGATTATGATGCAAGGTTGGCTTGGATTCCCATACATCTACGTTTTGACTTTGGGTATCTTGCAATCTATTCCTAACGACCTTTACGAAGCAGCTTATATTGACGGTGCTAATGCTTGGCAAAAATTCCGCAACATCACTTTCCCAATGATCTTGGCTGTTGCGGCACCTACTTTGATTAGCCAATACACCTTCAACTTTAACAACTTCTCTATCATGTACCTCTTCAATGGTGGTGGACCTGGTAGTGTCGGAGGGGGAGCTGGTTCAACCGATATCTTGATTTCATGGATTTACCGTTTGACAACAGGTACATCTCCTCAATACTCAATGGCGGCAGCTGTTACCTTGATTATCTCTATCATTGTCATCTCAATCTCTATGATCGCATTCAAGAAACTACACGCATTTGATATGGAGGACGTCTAATATGAATAACTCAATCAAACTAAAACGTAGACTGACTCAAACCCTTACTTACCTCTACTTGATTGGACTTTCGATCGTCATTATCTACCCACTTTTAATCACGATTATGTCTGCCTTCAAGGCTGGTAACGTTGTAGCCTTTAAACTCGACAGCAATGTCAACTTTAGTCTTGATAACTTCAAAGGGCTCTTTACTGAAACCTTGTACGGCACATGGTACCTCAACACTTTGATCATCGCTTTGATCACCATGGTTGTACAAACAAGTATTATCGTACTTGCTGGTTATGCCTATAGCCGTTACAACTTCTTGGCTCGTAAGCAAAGTTTGGTCTTCTTCTTGATTATCCAAATGGTGCCTACAATGGCTGCTTTGACTGCCTTCTTCGTTATGGCCCTCATGTTGAATGCCCTTAACCATAGCTGGTTCCTCATCTTCCTCTACGTTGGTGGTGGTATCCCTATGAATGCTTGGTTGATGAAAGGTTACTTTGACACCGTGCCAATGTCTCTTGATGAGTCTGCAAAACTAGATGGTGCAGGACACTTCCGCCGCTTCTGGCAAATCGTTCTCCCTCTTGTTCGCCCAATGGTTGCTGTACAAGCACTCTGGGCCTTCATGGGACCTTTCGGAGACTACATCCTCTCTAGTTTCTTGCTTCGTGAAAAAGAATACTTTACAGTTGCCGTTGGTCTACAAACCTTCGTCAGCAATGCGAAGAACTTGAAGATTGCCTACTTCTCAGCAGGTGCTATCCTCATCGCTCTTCCAATCTGTACACTTTTCTTCTTCTTGCAAAAGAACTTCGTTTCAGGACTTACAAGCGGTGGCGACAAGGGGTAATATACCCCCCGCCACCCTTTTTCTTTTTTGAACTTGTCCTTACTTAGATAATCTGGTGAGAAATAAAAGCTTACTGAGGTAATGCTCCTTGTTTGTGGACAATTTATACTCTTCGAAAATCTCTTCAAACCACGTCAGCTTTATCTGCAACCTCAAAGCCGTGCTTTGAGCAACTTGCGGCTCTCTTCCTAGTTTGCTCTTTAATTTTCATTGAGTATTAAATCAAAAACCTACTTTCAACCAGCATTGTAGCTGCCCCACTTGAAATTAAACACATTTCTCTATATAATACTCATATAGAAAAATGCCTTAGAAAGAGAATTATGTTGCCATATCCATTTTCTTATTTTAATAGTATCTGGGGATTTCGTAAGCCCCTATCTCAACGTTTTGGTCTCAACTGGTTCCAACTGATTTTTACCAGTATTTTCTTGATTAGCTTGTCTATGGTGCCTATTGCCATTCAAAATAGCTCTCAGGAAACCTATCCTTTGGAGACCTTTGTCGAGGACGTTTACTCTCCTTTAACGGATAGTGTGGTTCAAGATTTAGCTACCAATGCTAAGATTACAGATGGAAAGTTAAGCTATACAGGGACAACTCCTCATCAAACTTCTGTTCAAATTGGAGACGCTTCTAGCTCAGACTTCCCTGAAGAATTACTTCTTAGCTTTGAACCCGAGAATCTCGTCATCAGTAAGCAAGGAAAAGAGTTAACAAGCATCCGCTACCATGCTATCACTACAGATAGTTTCCAAAGCAAGGAAAGTTTGACTCAAGCCATTTCCAAAGACTGGTATCAACAGAATCGTGTTTATATTAGCCTCTTTCTCGTAATAGGTTCTGGCTTCCTCTTTGGAATCAATTTTTTCATTGTTGCTTTAGGTGCTAGCCTTTTGCTCTACTTTACGAAGAAATCACGTCTCTTTTCATTTGAAACCTTTAAAGAGTGCTACCATTTTATCTTGAACTGTTTAGGATTACCAACTCTGATTACGCTTATTTTGGGATTATTTGGCCAAAATATGTCAACCCTGATTACTGTACAAAACATTCTTTTTGTTCTGTATCTGGTCACTATCTTTTACAAAACACATTTTCGTGATCCAGACTACCATAAGTAGGAGATTATTATGCCCGTGACAATTAAAGACGTGGCCAAGGCTGCAGGTGTCTCACCTTCAACTGTAACCCGTGTTATTCAAAACAAATCAACCATTAGCGATGAGACAAAAAAACGAGTTCGCAAGGCAATGAAAGAACTCAACTACCATCCCAATCTCAATGCTCGAAGCCTAGTAAGTAGCTATACACAGGTTATCGGATTGGTTCTTCCTGATGACTCAGACGTTTTCTACCAAAATCCCTTCTTTCCTTCTGTCCTTAGAGGGATTGCACAAGTTGCTTCAGAAAATCATTATGCTATTCAGATTGCAACTGGAAAAGACGAAAAAGAGCGTTTAAAGGCCATTTCACAAATGGTCTACGGAAAACGTGTGGATGGGCTTATTTTCTTGTATGCCCAAGAAAACGACCCCTTGGTTAAACTAGTTTCAGAAGAACAATTCCCCTTCCTCATCCTTGGGAAATCACTGTCACCTTTTATTCCACTGGTTGACAACGATAATATTCAAGCTGGTTATGATGCAACAGAATACTTCATCAAAAAAGGATGTAGCCGAATTGCCTTCATCGGGGGGGCCAAAAAACTTTTCGTAACTCAGGATCGTTTAAAAGGTTACGAACAAGCCCTTCAAGAAAATCAGTTACCTCTCGACAGTCAACGTACCTTCTTTGCAGATGAGTTTCTAGAAGAGAAGGGCTATAACTTTAGTAAACAACTCTTTAAATATGACCCTCAGACCGATGCTATTATCACAACGGATAGCCTCTTAGCTGAAGGTGTATGTAACTATCTCAACGAACACCAACTTGATGTTCCAGTCCTCAGCTTTGACTCGGTAAATCCAAGGTTGAATCTAGCTGCCTATGTAGATATCAACAGCCTTGCTCTTGGCCGAACTTCATTTGAAACCATCCTGCAAATCATCAGCGATGCCAAGGAAAATAGACAAATTTGCTATCGTCAATTGATTGCCCACGAAATCGTTGAAAAATAAAAACCAACTCTCTATTTTGAGTTGGTTTTTTTGTATTCTATTTATCTGAACAACTAGTTTTCGACTTCGACAAATCGTCCGAGGATATGGACATTTTCCGAAACAGAAACAAAGGCCGTCGGATCCACTTGTTTCATAATCAGTTTAAAATCATTGAATTCTGCGCGAGTGATAACCGTAATCAAAACCGCTTTACGCTCGTGGTTATAGGTCCCTTCCGCATCATGAATGATGGTCGCTCCACGATGTAATTTATGGTGGATTTTTTCAATCACTGCATCGGGATTATTGGTCACAATCGTCGCCTGCATCCGTTTTTGTTTGGTGAAAACTGCATCTGTCACACGACTGGAGACAAAGATGGTAATCATGGAATAAAGAGCGTATTTCCAGCCAAAGGTCAAACCTGCAATCAGCATGATTGTCCCGTTCACCAAGAAAGAGATGCTTCCAACGTTACGACCTGTCTTCTTGCGAATAGTCAGACTGACAATATCTGTTCCACCACTGGAGATGTTATGGCGTAAAGCAAAGCCGATTCCCAGTCCCATGACGACTCCCCCAAAAAGGGCATTGATGATTGGATCCTCTGTCAAGACCACCACTGGCACAAACTGGATAAAGAGCGAGCTCATGGATACCGTGATAAAGGTAAAAATCGTAAACTTATGTCCAATTTGGTACCAGGCCAAAATCATGAGTGGAATATTGATAGCATAGAAAGCCACTGAAATTGGGAAATAAAAGCCAAACCAGTGATTACTAAGCGCAGAAATGATCTGAGCCAAACCTGTTGCTCCACTTGAATAAACATGTCCTGGTTGGAAAAAGAAATTGACCGCTACTGCTGATAAAAAGCCATAGACCAGAGAAGCTGAAATCTTCTCATCATATTTTTCCTTTGAAATGCTTTGTAACACACGCAGCATCTTTATCTGATAAGCAAAGCGGCGCAGATAGTAGCGCCACAGCTTAGTTCGCTTCGTTTGTTTCATCTTGTTCTACTTGTAGATTGAGTTCTTCTAGTTGTTTAAGGGCTACTGTTGATGGGGCTTGCGTCATTGGATCGCTAGCCTTGTTGTTCTTAGGAAAGGCGATAACTTCGCGGATATTTTCTTCTCCTGCTAAGAGCATTACAAAACGATCAAGCCCAATAGCCAAGCCACCATGTGGAGGGAAACCATAGTCCATAGCTTCCAAAAGGAAACCAAACTGGTCATTGGCTTCTTCAGCTGAGAAGCCAAGAGCTTTGAACATACGTTCTTGAAGTTCTTTTTGGTTGATACGAAGACTACCACCACCAAGTTCATAACCGTTCAAGACGATGTCGTAAGCAATGGCACGGACATTAGCCAATTCACCTTCGAGTTCATGAGCAGTATCTGCTTGAGGAAGAGTAAATGGATGGTGGGCACTCATGTATCTGCCTTCTTCTTCAGACCATTCAAACATTGGCCAGTCAACAACCCATAGGAAGTTGAATTTATCCTGGTCAATCAAGTCAAGTTCTTTAGCAATACGTCCACGAAGGGCACCAAGTGTTGCATTAGCCACTTCAAGTGTATCAGCTACAAAGAGAACCAAGTCCTTATCTTCAAGACCAAGCGCACTTGTTAAATCGCCTTGAATGCTAGTCAAGAACTTAGCAACTGGTCCGTTTAATTCTCCGTCAACAACCTTGACCCAAGCAAGACCTTTAGCACCATACTGTTTGGCTACTTCGGTCATCTTGTCGATGTCTTTACGTGAGTAGTTGTCTGCTGCGCCTTTAACGACGATTGCTTTAACGGCAGGTGCTTCTGAGAAGACTTTGAAATCTACACCTTTGACAAGATCTGTTAGGTCTTGAAGCAACATCTCAAAACGAGTATCAGGTTTGTCAGAACCATAAAGGGCCATAGCATCATCGTACTTCATACGAGGGAATGGAAGAGTTACTTCGATCCCTTTTGTTTCCTTCATTACACGCGCAATCAAGCCTTCTGTGATGTCTTGGATTTCTTGCTCAGTAAGGAATGAAGTTTCCAAGTCGACCTGTGTAAACTCAGGTTGACGGTCTCCACGTAAATCTTCATCGCGGAAACATTTGACGATTTGGTAGTAACGGTCAAATCCCGCATTCATTAACAACTGTTTGGTAATCTGTGGACTTTGAGGAAGTGCGTAAAAATGCCCTTTATTGACACGTGATGGCACCAAATAGTCACGTGCCCCTTCTGGTGTTGACTTAGAAAGGAATGGCGTTTCCACATCGATAAATTCCAACTCATCCAAGTAGTTGCGGATAGAATGTGTTACCTTGGCACGAAGTTTAAGGTTTTCCAACATCTCTGGACGACGAAGGTCAAGATAACGGTAACGTAGACGCGTATCATCGTTCGCTTCAATGCCATCCTTGATTTCAAATGGTGTTGTTTTGGCTGTATTGAGGACAGTAAGAGCTGTTACATTCAATTCAACTGCTCCAGTCGCCAACTTATCATTTGCTTGCTCACGTGCTACAACATGCCCAGTAACCTCAATGACAAACTCACTACGAAGGCTTTCAGCCGTTGCCATAACTTCTGCAGAAACTTTCTCAGGGTTAATGACCAACTGCATGATTCCTTCACGGTCACGAAGGTCGATAAAGATAAGACCTCCTAGGTCACGACGGCGAGCAACCCATCCTTTCAAGGTAATTTCTTGTCCAATGTGCTCTGCACGAACACGGCCAGCATACATACTACGTTTCATGATTTCTCTCCTCTATTATTCTTTTACTATTTTACCATAAAAGCGCAGGCTCTTCATGAAAATCAGCAGAAAAGTTTGAGAGAATCCATTTTAAAAAGAAAAAATCCAGCGAAGTCTTCACTGGATCCAATTTTATTTGCTATTTCCTTCTTTTTTATCTTTTTCAGCGATCTCTGCTGCCTTTTTGGGCAAAACAACCTCTGTCACATAAGCTGTCGTAAATCGTATAACTCCTGCAAGAGGAGCAAAAAATACTGCTAGATTGTTATAAAAGAAATCCCCTTTAAAGACATAGCCAAGTGCCCCCACGATAAAGAAGAGAACTACGGTCTGAACCACTGCTAATAATATTACTCGTTTCATGACTTCCTCCTGAGTCTATTATAGCATGAGAATCATTAAAAATCCGATTAAATTATTTAAAGCATGTAAAGCAATGCTGTATGCCAAACCACCTTTGCTGACATAAGCTAAGCCCAAGCTCAAACCTAGGGAACCATACACTAGGAATTGTTGAGGAGTGCCAGGGAAATGAACAAGGGCAAAAATGATAGTACTTACAAGAAGAAAGAGTACTGTCTGCTTGACGTTATCCTGCTGAGGGAAGACATAACGAGCTAACAGACCTCTAAAGGTCAACTCTTCTGTCAGGGGTGCAAAGACAACAATCATGAAGAAAGAGAAGAGAGGTTGATTATGAGTCAATTGTTCTGCTGTCTGTTGACTGACAGATGGATCATTTGGTAAGAAAGATTGTGCAACAATGATAAGGACCCATACCAAGGCAGGCAACCAGATGTATTTGTTAAGGCCCGTTTTTTCTATCGTAACAGTTCCTGTCTTATACCACTTGTATGTTAAGAAGGTAAAAGCTCCTGCTAATAGAATATAAAGCGGAAGAACACCGACTATAGGTGCACCTGAACCAAGAGCAATCAGAGGTAAAGTCTGAATAAAACCGTAGATAAACAAAAATGATAAGAAAGCTAGAACAAACCAGCCAATGTTTTTAAGTAATTTCATAAGATTCTCCTATTTTCCTTTATAACTATTTTTCAATACAAAGAGACTTGCTAGGCCTAGAACAAGGACCCATGCCAATAAAAGACCAAGATTTCCCAGAGACAACTCGTCTCCACCTTCTTTTAATAGACCTACCAAAGGACCGATAAAAGAATAGTCCAATAGTTTTTGAACCATATCATTTTGAAGAGCAATCATAGGTAAAAAAGAGACGATTAACATAGGGAAGATACTATAAACTTGCGCTTTAGATTGAGTATCTGACACCGCACCGATTAGAAGGTTGAGAAAAATAATACTAATAGTTGCTAGGAGCAAATAGATAACATAGGCAAATAAGTAACTTGATACATCTACTTTAAGATAGATGGGAAGTACAATCATAGCAAGTAACATTATCAAAATAGGAAGAACGAGCATACTGAAAGTATATTCTGTTGCTGTCACACCACTTAGAATGAGTGATTTAAGATTTCGTTTTTCCTTATCTTCTGCCATCATAATCGATACCATATAACCACTTCCCATGCTCAAGACCATCGTCAAGCTAGCAGATAGTAAAAATAGGCTCACTTCTCCATTCTTATTTAAAAATTCATTTAATAAAACAGCAATACCAAAAGGCATTAATAAAGTCGCTAACAAAGTTGAATTACTAATAAGAATTTGCACTCTTAACCATAGTAGGGCATTTAATTTTCTAAACATCTAACTTTTCTCCTGTTAATCTGATAAAGATCTCTTCTAAAGTTGGTTCACAAGAGTGAACGACCATCAAATCTGTCGTGTCTAAATGCGGCAATTCTTCAAACAGAACTATTTGTTCTCTTCCATCTTTATAACCTACACGTACTTTCTTATCCACATGGTATTTTTGAATAATCTCTTGTGGACTTCCATACTCTATTAAATTACCCTTATTTAAAAGAGATAAGCGATCACAAAGCAAAGTTGCTTCATTCATATCATGCGTGGTCAGAAAGATAGTTGTCCCAGCTTGCTTTAATTCTTGAAGTAGGGTATGAATCATCTTAGATGTTGTAGGGTCTAGCCCACTGGTTGGCTCATCTAGAAAAAGAATCTTAGGAGCATTAAGAAGGGCACGGGCCAAGAACATTCTTTGTTTCATTCCTGTAGAAAGTTTTTCTGCGATAACATCTTTAGCATCTGCCAAACCAACCTGTTGGAGCACCTGATTTACTCTATCTGACTTGAGACCATATAACTTAGCATAGATGAGAAGATTTTTATAAAGACTCATCTTTTCATAAAAACCACTGCCATCACTAACAATACCGATTTGTTCCAAATCATTTGAGGTTAAATCTTGAGAATTCTTGCCTAACAAAACTGTTTTACCTTGATCTGCAGCCAACTGACCTGTCAAGACGTTGATCATGGTTGTTTTACCTGAGCCAGAAGGCCCAAGAAAACCAAAGATTTCACCCTCCTTAATCTCAAAAGAAATCTGATGAAGGGCTTTTTTGCTCCCAAAACTTTTGCTTACATTTTCAACACGTATCATAGAAACTCCTTTATTTGAAATAACGTTTCACCATAGGCAACTGCATCACATTGATATAAACATGGATAGCCCCGACAAGCAAGAAGGCTAGTAGCTGAATCTCTCCTGTCAGTAAGGAAAAGAGATCAATCAGAAAGTAGAGACCTGGCAAGACATACTGATTTAATTGGAATAAAATCCGAAAACTCTGTTCCAAATTAGCCTGACGCTCCCCTTCGTCGTAAGAATTGATATAGTCCAAGACATCCTTTGGTGTAGAGAAAAATGCCAAATCAAACTGACGAACAATCGCAATGGTCTTATAAAGAGATTTTTGAACATTGAAAACCAACACTAATAGTAAAAAAGAAAGAGATAAGGTTAAAAAGCTTTTATTTAACATAATCGCTTCATTTGCTGAAATGAAGAGAGCCAATAAAATTGCTACGTTTGTAATATTAAAAGTAATGGTTCCAAACTCGAGATTCCGATACATTTGCACATAATAGGTTTCATTCAGATCATCATCCATTTCCTCTTGATACAAGGAGTGAAATTTTCTGCTTTTCTTTAAGAAATTGAAAGTCAAAAGAATGCTAATGAAACCTATCAGTAAACAAATAGCTGATATCCATGGTATCAAGACTTTTACATCTAACATAATTTCGTGGGATTCGGCACCAGCCTTAAACATCCCTACAAACATGCCCAAGAAAGCTCCCAAGACAACTGCTGCTAAAAATAATAATCCACGTTTCTTTTTCATTTTCATCCCCCTCTAAACCAATCCGGCCAACCACTGACCAAAGGCTTTACCTGATTCATAAATTGCTGTCAAACCCTCTGTTCCAAGTGATACTAAAATCAAACAAACAGCTAACAAGAGAATAGCTTGATTTCTTGCTTTTTTCGCTCCATCTCCTAATGGCTCATTACCAAGCCAACCTGCTAGATAGGCATAGAGAGTTACTGTTATAATCCCAATCTCTGTTGACCAAAGAAACAGCAAAATTGCTACTAAACGGATGACGTTAGTCTTGATATTAAAATAATTTCCTAGACCTGCACAAACACCTGCAAGTTCTTTGTTCTCAGTATCTACTTGAAAACCTGCTAAAAATTCTTTCATAATTCTTCTCCTTTTTCAACTTCTACACCTTTTGATTTCTTTTCAATCCATTCAACTACTGGGATGAGGGCAAAGTAGATCCAAAAGGATTGCTCACTTTGATACAGATTAAACCAGCCTAAGTCTGTCCCTATAATTAGAAATACGCCCACCAATAGAGCTATAGCAACTACATAATAGATTGCTTTATACTTGTTCATCACTCATCCTCCTCCAAGCGAAAGACTGACTCGACAGGCTCATGGAATATCTGAGCAATCTTCAGGGCAATGACGATGGATGGCGTGTACTCATCTCGCTCCAGTAGACTAATGGTCTGCCTAGACACGCCAGCTAGTTTGGCCAGCTCTGTTTGATTCAGACCATCGCGAGCCCGAAGCTCTTTTAGACGATTCTTTAGTTGCATGTTACACACCTACTCTCCGTCAAATTCAACAGTTTGGATATCCTCAATACGTTGCAACTTAAATTTTTCTTTCCCCTTTTTATCAACACTACGTAGTTTGACCCATTCCTCATCAACATCCACAACTTCCCATAAAGATGTTCCAAACACTTGTCCAACGATTGTTGGATTTTTCCCAATTAATTCTTGCAATAATCTTGACATATCTATATTTCCTTTCTCTTTTCTTTCGATTACCTTTAACCTTTTCTCTATCCGCTTGATTTTTTTAGATTGACTACTATAAATCAAGACGAGAAAAGGAAAAAAAATCCATACCCACATGTGGCTCCCTCCTATTTCTTTATTTCTTAACTTGATTTCATTGTAACACATCTTTTTATTTTTGACAAGCATATTTGTCAAAAAGTTTAAGATTTTTGTCATTTTGCAAAAGAAAAAGGTCAGGAGTAAAATCCTGACCAATTTATCTATCATTAAAATCCTAGTTTTTCAAATATTTCTGAGAAGTTTTGACTGATAGCACCAAGCGAAACTTGAACTTCTTCTCGAGTTTGGTTATTCTTAACTGTCACTTGTCCGCTTTCGACTTCACTCTCTCCTAGAGTGATGATAGTCTTAGCCGCAAAGACATCGGCTGACTTGAACTGAGCTTTGAGTTTACGGTTGAGATAATCACGCTCTGCTTTGAAACCTTGTTGGCGAAGGGTTTGTACTAGTTCTAGGGCTTTGACATTTGCTCCTTCGCCCAAGACTGCGATATAGACATCTAGGGCATTTTCAATAGGGAGAGCCACACCTTGTTTTTCAAGGACCAAAAGAAGACGCTCAACACCAAGTCCAAAACCAAATCCAGCAGTCTCAGGACCACCAAAGTAAGCAACCAATCCATCATAGCGACCACCTGCACAGACTGTCAAGTCATTGCCCTCGATTTCTGTGATAAACTCAAAGATGGTATGGTTATAGTAGTCCAAACCACGCACCATGTTGGTATCGATGATATAGTCTACTCCTAGATTCTCCAACATCTGACGAACAGTATCAAAGTGGGCTTGGCTTTCTGCATCCAGGTAATCCAAGATAGATGGTGCATTCTCCACAGCTACCTTGTCTTCTTTTTCCTTAGAGTCCAAGACACGGAGAGGATTTTCCTCCAAACGACGTTGGCTATCCTTAGACAAGGTCTCCTTGAGCGGTGTTAAGTAGTCAATCAAGGCTTGACGATAGGCCGCACGGCTCTCAGGATTTCCAAGAGTGTTGAGGTGCAATTTAACACCTTGTATGCCAATTTCTTTCAAGAAGTGGGCTGCCATAGCGATCGTTTCTACATCGGTAGCAGGATTGCTAGATCCAAAGCACTCCACACCAATCTGGTGGAATTGGCGTAAACGACCTGCTTGTGGGCGCTCATAGCGGAACATTGGCCCCATGTAGTAGAACTTACTTGGTTTTTGAACTTCTGGTGCAAAGAGTTTGTTTTCCACATAAGAACGAACGACTGGAGCAGTTCCTTCTGGACGGAGGGTAATATGGCGGTCACCCTTGTCATAAAAATCATACATTTCCTTGGTTACGATATCAGTTGTATCTCCAACAGAACGACTGATGACTTCGTAGTGCTCAAAAATTGGGGTACGCACTTCTGCGTAGTTGTAGCGTTTGAAAATTTCACGGGCAAAGCCTTCAACGTACTGCCATTTGACAGACTCAGCAGGTAAAATATCCTGCGTTCCTTTTGGTTTTTGTAATTTCATAGGGAATCCTCTTTATAACTTAATAGTCCTATTTTACCATAAATGAAGGGATTGGGACAGTGAGAAAAGAAGACTAACACCTAAATTTCATTTTTGAGATTAAGACTAGCTAGGAGAATCGCAAGCAAGGAAAGCCCAACAAACATACCCCATGTTAACTGTATATCCCATACTGCCACCAGTGAAAAACAGGCCGTCCCCACTGGTATAGATAGAGTAAACAACAAACCTAAAAAATTACTGGTACGAGAGAGAACCTCTGGAGCAAGATTTTTCATGAGCAGAGCACTAATCTTTGGAGAAATTTTCCCAGAAACATACATGGTAAAAAAGACGAAAATCATCCCGAGCAAGACTTGGTTTAACAAATTAGATAGACCAACTAGACTGGCTCCTAATGTAACCCACATCATCAATCTAGGCAGAGATTGCTTCCCAAAATAATCATTGCCCGTAAGGCTACTGATGATAACCGCTAATAAGGTAATCAATTGTAAGATAAACAATGCATCCTTGTAGGAAAAATTCAGTAAGGAATGATTTAAAAGGAAGATGTTATAGATCCCACCTAAGGCACCACCCAAAGCATTGATAATCAAGATAGCAAAGAGCATAAAACCAAAGTTTTTCTGTCCACTTTTAAGAAAAACAAGACGTAAATTTCGGTAAATTGTTAGGAACTGCTCTTTGATAGAAAGCTTCTCATTTTTCAGTGATTTACTATCACCAAGTGGAGTTGATAAGCTTAATTCAGCCCTTCCTAAAAAGAGAATGAGAGCTGACACTAGGAAAAATATGGCATTGATTCCCGCTACGATCGAAAAGTTCTGTGTTGACACCCCTAATAGCCAAACTCCAAAAGCTTGGCCACCAATAGCAGAAATATAGGTAATAAACTGGGAAAATGAGTAAGCCTCCATCAAATCTTGCTCTGCTACCTTTTCTTTAACGAAAGGCATTCGCAAGCCACCCGCAAAATCACTAGCTACATCACTAATGACATTGATGAGACAAAGGGTCGAAAAGGCAAAGAAACTAGCTTGCTGAACAACTAGGGCTGCTAGAAAAAATAAAACCGCCTGAAATAAACCGACATAGGTCATCCATTTGACCTTGTCCTTGGTATAATCTGCCCGAATTCCCACAAAAACTGTAAAAAGAGTTGGAAGCATCATCACAACATTCGCCATGGCAACGGCAACAGAAGCCTCTGGCAAAGTCGAGGCATAGACCACAAACACTAAATTAAAAATGGAAGCACCAAAAGCATTGAAAAATCGTGATAAGCTCAAAACTCTGTATGCTTGATTTCTTAGTAATAGCTTCATATAGATTCCTTTCTTTCTCACATACTGCTTTTATGATAGTTCTAGTATAGCATCAAGAATCCCTTGAGAACACTTTTTTGAATATATGCAACAGATTAAACGAATAACGAAACCGATAGAATTTATCTAATGCTAATCAGTATCTTCACAATCCTATCGTTTTAATTTATACTCAATGAAAATCAAAGAGCAAACTAGGAAGCGAGCCGCAGGCTGTACTTGAGTACGGCAAGGCGAAGCTGACGTGGTTTGAATTTGATTTTCGAAGAGTATTAATTTATCTAGTTGCAAATACTCAATACTCCATGGCACTTCTATAATAGTCTGCAGATTTGCTACAACCGATCATCTCGAAAATACGGATAGCGTCCTCCATTTTTCTCTGTCCTTCCTCCGCTCTTCCTTGCTTACTATCAAGCAAACCTTCTGCCCATAGGTAGACTATTCGAAAATAGGTTTCATTTTCTTCAAAGAAGTTCTTGTCAATTTGTTTTTTGAAATAGAGGGCATTGGTAAAATCATCAACTTCAATACAGGCCATAAAACCATTGAGGAGCAAGGTGTGCATCATATTCCGATTTTTCCCAACTCCTTGCAAGAAATCTGACTTCCGCAACATTTCCCGAGTATACTTTGTCAAAAGCTGGACTGATAATAGAGGAGAGCAGGAAGAAAAGAACGAAAGTTCATAGAGCCCCCAAATTTCAACAGAAAATAGATAATCATGTAGGACTCTTTCTTCCTCAGAGGTCAATGTAACCGTCTCATCAATAGCTTTCATATAGGATTTTATCAAAATAGCATTGAGAATGTGTTGCTGTCTATCCTTTGAAAAAGGAAGTTGTTGATATTCTCTCTGGTAGAGAGTGCGCAAAGATGTTAAATTTTGTGGATCGATAGCCTCGACTATTCTGTTTCTAAATTCAGAATAGGCATCCTGATGAAAACCTCTCGCTAAAAATAAGAGTTCTTCTACGTTAGCATGGATATTCTCTAAAGCAACAAACAACTTTTGAGCAGATATTTCACTTTGACCATTTTCAAAACGTGATAATAAGGATGCTGAAAAGCGTCCACCTGTTGCTTTTCTCAAGGAAATTTTTCTGGACTCCCTTAACTCTTTAAAAACTTTTCCTAAATTCTTCATACTCTTACCACTCGTCTTTTATTTTTTCCTATTTTACCACATTTCCTAATAAATACTAGTTCCAAGCCAGTATTTACAATCTAAGCCAGGCATGATACAATGAAAACCATCAGATATACGAAGGAGAACTTATGAAAAAGAATATCTTGACAACCCTTGTTGCTGCCCTTATCTACTTTCTCTGTATCGGAGTGGGGGTTCTACTAGGGAACCTTGTCGACCACACTGGAAATATGTTTTACGCCCCTGCCTTTTCTGCTCTTGTGGGCGGTAGCGTCTATATGATCCTTTTAGCAAAGGTTCCTCGTTTTGGAGCGATTACTTCGATAGGACTTGTGATTGCTCTCTTTTTCCTCGGGAGTAAGCATGGTGCTGGAGCCTTTCTGCCAGGTGTTATCTGCGGTCTTGCAGCAGATGGCATCGCTCACCTAGGACATTACAAGGATAAGGTTAAAAACCTTCTTTCCTTCCTAGTTTTTGCCTTTGGTACTAGTGGTCCCATCCTACTCATGTGGTTGACCCCTCAAGCCTATATAGCAACTCTAGTCGCTCGTGGAAAATCTCAGGACTATATCGATCGCATTATGGTTGCACCGAATCCTGCTAATATCCTCCTCTTTATCACAAGTGTCCTCATCGGCGCTTTACTTGGTGCCCTAATCGGACAAGCACTTAGTAAGAAATTAGCACATAAAACATCATAAAAAAGAGCCAGATGGCTCTTTTTTATTTATGACTTAATTTCTTGGTCAAGAAGTCTCCCAAGAACTGAATCGTAAAGATAATTAAGATAATGATGAGGGTCGCAAGAATAGTCACATCGTGATTGTAACGGTTAAAACCATAGGCTATAGCTACGTTACCAATACCACCTGCTCCGACCGCTCCCGCCATGGCTGTTTCACCGACTAGTGAAATCAAGGTTACAGTCGTCACACGGATTAAATCTGGAAGTCCTTCTGATAGGTAAACACCCACGATATCCCAGAAGGTCGCTCCGCTAGCTTGAGCTGCCTCAATGACACCACCATCTAGCTCAGCCAATACCACCTGCACCTGACGGGCAAAGAAGGCAAAGACTGCAA
Source organism: Streptococcus infantis (assembly GCF_047460875.1). Classification (GTDB taxonomy): domain Bacteria; phylum Bacillota; class Bacilli; order Lactobacillales; family Streptococcaceae; genus Streptococcus; species Streptococcus infantis_AA. Next base: position 112,769 of record NZ_JASHFI010000003.1, read on the forward strand.
AAGATAGGGGTACGATAGCCGCATTTGGACCAATGCTTGTTCCTACGATTAGATGAGAGAAGGGTGACAAGACTGCCAAGAGAATGATAAATGGTACCGCACGGAAAATAGAGGTAATCTTATCCAAAATCCAGAAAACAACTTTATTTTCCAAGACCCCACCTGGAGCTGTCAAGACAAGGAAAAGCCCTGCAACCAGTCCTAAGAAACCTCCGATGATAAAGGAAAGAACTGTCATATAAAGTGTCAAGTAGATTGCTGTCCCCCAGCCTGCCTGACCTGACCAGCCCATCTTATAGACATTTGGTAAGTATGATTTAATCAATTCTGCCATCTTACTGCCCTCCCTTCAATACTTTTAGTTGTACTCCAGCCTGACGGATAGCCTCTTGAGCGCTTGCCAAGGCTTCTTTTTCCCCTGACAAGACAACCACAAGCTCACCAACAGGAGTGCCATCGAGGATTTCGATATTTCCATAGAGGATATTGGCCGTTACTTGGTAGTGCTTGTACAATTCATTCAAAAGTGGCTCATCTGTTGAAGCCCCTGCATACTTGAGCTGCACCAAAAGGCTGTTTTCAGATAGGTGTTCCACAATTTCTTGCTTCTCAATCTTGACCATAGCTTCATCGATACCTGTCGCAGTCGAGATAAAGTCCTGAGTCAATGGTTGCTTAGGATCTGAGAAGATTTCAAGAACGCTACCTTCTTCAATCAAACGACCGTCTTGCATAACTGCTACACGGTTAGCAATGTCTTTGACAATCTGCATCTCGTGTGTAATCAAGACAACGGTCAAACCTAGTTTTTGGTTCAAATCTTGCAGTAAAGCTAAGATTTGCTTGGTTGTCTTAGGGTCAAGAGCCGAAGTCGACTCGTCTGAAATCAAGATTTTTGGATCATTGGCTAAGGCACGCGCAATGGCCACACGCTGTTTTTGCCCTCCAGAAAGTTGTGAAGGGTAGTTTTCAGCACGGTCTGCAAGACCAACCAAGTCAAGCAGTTTAGCTACTTTAGCCTTCTTTTCTTCCTTGCTGAGTCCAGAGTGTTTGAGAGCAAAGGCTACGTTTTCCTCTGCTGTTTTCTGGCTCATGAGATTAAAATGTTGGAAAATCATCCCAATATCTTGACGTTTATGGCGTAATTGCTCCGCAGTCAAGGTTACCTTGTTATCAAAAATCACATCATCATCAATAGTAATCTTCCCTGCAGATGGTTTTTGCAAAAGGTTAATAACACGAACTAGGGTTGATTTCCCTGCTCCAGAATATCCAACGATTCCGTAGATATCCCCTTCTTGGATGTGAATGGTCACATCCTTGACCGCTGTGATAGTTCTTTTCTTCTGATGAAAAGTCACGTCGATCTGATCTAACTTGATAATATCTCTACTCATAGCTTTTAATCAGCTCCTCTACTAATTCAATATGGGTGTAATAATCGGCGATTCGCACGTTTTCATCCCCACCGTGATCTCGGCTGTTGGCATTTCCTAGACCAAAGGCAACCATAGGTACTTCTAAAGCATCAAAGACCGTATGCATAGGTCCTGTCCCAGCTGTAGTCGGCAAGACTGAAACGCCCTGTGGATAGAACTTCTTAGCCAACTCGATTACATTAAGAATGGCTGGCGCACTCATATCGCTCCGATAGCTCATCTCACCCAAGGTATAGTACAATTCTACCTTATCAAAGCCGTTTTTGTCTAGTTGTTTCCGGATTTTCTCCAGAACATCATGGGGTTCTAGGCCAGGAACCAAACGAACTTCTAACTTGGCACTGGCTTCTGCAGGCAAAATCGTTTTAACCCCTTGTCCTTGATAACCTGACTGAATCCCTTCGATATTAAGGGCTGGCTCAAAAAAGAAACGTTTTAGAAAGGCTGCACGGTCCTCTTGTAAGAGAGGCAATTCCAAACCATAAATCTGGCTGATTTCCCCTGGATTTCGTTGAGCGTAAGTGTCCACCAAGGCCAATTCTCGTTCATTGGGCTCTTGTACATCATCGTACAAACCTTCAACCAAAATACGCCCATCAGCAGCACGAAGACTGGTCAAGGCTTGGATCAGGTACCAGGGAGCTGACTCCACAATACCACCATAGCTAGAATGGATATCGACGTCTGCACTCTTGATCTTGGCATCAAAGGTCACAATTCCCTTGTTTCCACCAGAGATTTCTAATTGCTCCAAGGCATTTTTGGTTCCCTGTTCCCAGACTAACAAGTCAGCGCCTCGTAGCTTATCTGCGTGCTTTTCTAGGTATTTGTCTAAGTCAACAGAGGCTGACTCCTCTGCACCTTCCATGATAAAGCTGATGTTAACAGGGAGATCGTCATGATCTTGCATGTATTTTCTCAGCGCACTGAGTCGTGCAGTGATATGCCCCTTGTCATCATCAACCCCGCGTCCATACATGATGCCATCACGCACAGAAAGCGTAAATGGATTCTCTGTCCAGACTTGGTCGCTATCCGCAGGTACTGTGTCATAGTGGTTGTAGAAAATGATGGTCTTAGCATCTGGTCGTGAACTCTTGAAATGTGCCATCACAAAAGGTGCTGTATAGCTCTCGTCAATCTCAACTTCTGCACCAACACGTTTAAAAATCTCACCTAGATAACGAGCCACCTCTTTCAGGCCGACTTGTTGGGCAAAGACTGATTTTTTAGAAATCAAGGTACGCAAAACTTCAAAATAATGTTGCGCTACATGATCCTTTTCAAACTTTTCAATTTGTTCTTCTTGGCTAGGGAAAACCATTTTCTCTCTACCTTTCTACTAGGACTTGTACCTTTAGAATCAATACAAGTGGATTTCATTTGCTTGAGGCTCTATATAAAAGCAAGAGGTGGAAAAAATCTCTCCCACCTCCCTGTGTTTATTACCAAACTGGTTGATCCAAGCCGTCTGAAGTTTCTTCGATAACTTTTTTCACTTCATCAGTGTGGTAAGCTGCGATAATTTTCTTGATTGCATCAGCTTTAGGTGATGATTCCCAATCTTTTTTCGCAACGATGATGTTGTACCATTGTTTTGAGTTTTCATCAGCTTGCTCTTTAAAGAGTGCTTTCTTGTAGTCCAATTTTGCTTCTGTAACGAAAGTATTGTTTACAACAGCTGCATCTACTGATGACAATGAACGAGCTGTTTGGCTTGCGTCCAATTCAGTAATTTTCAAGTTCTTTGGATTTTCTGTGATGTTTGCGATTGTCGCAAGAGCAGTTCCTGAAACGTCCAATTTGATCAAACCAGCTGATTGAAGCAAGTAAAGAGCACGGCTTTCGTTTGTAGCATCGTTAGGTACAGCGATTTCTCCGTTTGCTGGGATGTCTTCGACTTTAGTGTACTTGTTGTCGCTGCCATTCAAGCCTGAGTAAAGACGGATTGGTGAGATGTAAGTATCAGCAATCGCTACAAGGTCTTTACCGTTTTCTTTGTTCCAGTTGTTCAAGAAGTTGTAGTGTTGGAAAGCATTCAAATCTACTTCACCATCAGCAGTTGCTTTGTTTGGTTGTGAGTAGTCTGTAAACTCTGTGAATTCCAATTTAATTCCGTCTTTTTCAACTAATTCTTGGACTTTATCCCAACGTGCTTCCTCAGAACCGCTACGGTTGACTGTTGCAATTTTAACAACTGTTCCGTTGTCTGCTTTCTTTTCTGAATTTCCGCAAGCTGCAAGTGCAAGGCCTGCTACTGTAGCGATAGCTGCTACGCCTAACCATTTTTTGATTTTCATGATTCTTTCTCCTTTAAAAATAATACCGTAATAGTATCTCATACTTTATTTGATTTAGCAAATTGTTTTAAGATAGGCAGACATATAGTTTAAAACTATATACCTACAGAATGGAAAACCATCCATCTACCAGAGAATGGATGATTTAAAAACTTATTTAATATCAGCTTCTGCTGGGAGGTAAGAACCACCAAAGAACTGTTGAGATAGTTTTTCAAGCGTTCCATCTTTATAGAGTTCTTGGATGCGTTTGTCCACAAAAGCCTTCAACTCATCTTGACCTTTGGCAAGAAGTGGGTAAACATAAGGTTGTTGGTCACTTGGGAGTTCGATGACTTTCAAATTATCCAAACCTTGGTTTTTGATAACTGTCTCTACACCGATCTTGTCAAAAATCTTATAGTCAAATTGTCCATCGCTCAAACGAGACATGATTTGTTGGAAATCTGCCTTAGTATAATTAAGGATAGTTGGATTGTCCGCATGTTCTGTGTTATATGCTTCCAATTGTTTAGCTGAGGTTGTTCCTTGAACGACTTCAGTAGATTTTCCACCGATATCATCAAGAGACTTGATGCTAGTGTCGTCCTTCTTCACAACAAGAACGTTAGGGTTTTTAGCAGTTGGCGCTGCGTAGAGGTATTTCTCTGCACGTTCTTTGGTATAACTAAGGTTGTTAACGGCCATTTGGTAACGATCGCTATCAAGTCCTGGGAAAATCCCTGACCACTCTGTCTTTTCAAACTTGACAGTATACTTGTCTGAGTCTTTAAAGATAGCACGAACAAGCTCAATCTCGTAACCTGTCAATTCACCATTTTCTTCATAGATAAATGGTTTTGGTGATCCATTAGTTGCTACAACGATTTCTTTCTTACCAGATGTTGCTTCACCAGATGCAGCATCTTTCTTCTCACCACCTGAACAAGCTGCCAGTACACCTGCAGCAACAAGCCCTAGGGCAGCAAGTGATGAATATTTAACGATTTTTTTCATGATATTTCCTCCAAAATAAGATACAGTCTTATCTTAACAGAAAAAAAGTAATTGCGCCATTATATGATTTCTATATTTGCCATAGGTTTTCTTTATGGCTGATTAAAAAACCAATCGTAGGACTGCTATCAAGACCACTCCAAAGATAACCGTCCCCACCAGATTGCGGTAACGAAAGGCGACAAAGGCTGTCGGAAAGACTGCTAGAAAGTCTAACCACTTTATCTGTGGGAAACTTCCAACTTTTCCTGTCACTACACTTGAAAGAATCAAGGCGAAGATAATAGATACAGGTAAAAATTTCAAAAAACGCTCTACGATTGCTGGCAATCCTTTGTACTTAGCAAGGATGAAAGGAATCATTCTCGGAATCCAGGTCACCAAGCCAGAGAAGATAATTGCCATTAAAATATACTTACTGACCATCCAAAATCACCCCCATTGTACATCCAAGCAGTGTCGCAAATAGGACAGCTAGCGATTGAGATACCACTGTCAAAAGTATAAAGAAAGATAGGGCAACAACTCCTAAAATGATGAAGAGGTTGCGCAGGGGAATTCGTCTTTGCATAATCTGGAATTGCGAAGAAAAAATCCCGATAAACATTCCGACTAAGGCAAAGTCAAGGCCGAAAATCTCAGGATTTGGCAAAAGACCACCCAGAGCAGTCCCGACAACTGTCCCCACAAACCAAGCCACATAGCTATTGAGATTATTCCCATGCATCCACATAGGATTAACCTTGTCCGTATGGACCAGCTCGCCCATCAAAACACCATAGGTCTCATCGGTCAAGATACTAGACATGCCGATATTGTGCCAGAGGCTGGTATGACGGAAATAGGTTGACGCATGCAAGCTCAGCAAAAAGAGACGTAGATTGATCAAAAAAACAGTCATGGCAATGGCTGCAACAGGAGCTTGAACTGCTATCAAGGCTATCATGGCAAACTGGGCACTGCCCGCATAAACAAAGAGGCTCATCAAGCCCATCTCTACAGGTGTCACATAGGGCGCACCGATAATCCCACAGGCAAGACCGATGCTGACATAACCCAGAGCTGTTGGCATGGCTGCCTGCACACCTTCCCAAAATCCTTTTTCTTTCATAGACTTCCTCACTAATCATTCCTTCAGCGACTGCTTTCCAAACAGTCACAGCAAAAATTATTATAACACATTCGTAAAATAGAAAAAAGTCTGCTTATTGACAAGAACAGAAAGAGAGTGGGACAGAAATCGGTAATTCGTTAGAATTCGATTTCGTCGTCCCACCTCCGCACAGTTGAGTAGGGCTGTAAAAGCTTATGAAATCAGCGTAGTAGAGCCCACTCAACCACTGCGTCTTGCTCGACAATCCAAAGACAATTGAGAGGCCAGGACTTTTGTCCCAGCCTCATGATGCAACTTATATACTATTATAGATCTAATATCCAAATACCAATAAACTGGCAATGATTAAAAATGTATTCCACAAGATGTGAAGAGCCATTGGCCAATAAACTGAACGAGTATAACGAAATAGCATACAGAACAAGAGACCTGCTCCTGCATATACAATGAAGTCTGTTAACGCCCATCCATATTGTAAAACATGGATAAGACTAAAGAGTGTGGAGGAAACGACGACATCAAGATAGTAGTTTTTAAATTTGGACAATGCTGTCATCAGAAGCCCACGAAAAACCAACTCTTCGACTATAGGAGCAATGAGACTGCCATAGAGAATGCGCATTACAAAGTAACTAATTCCTGTCAAATTAGCAGCTTCTTTCATCATTTCACTCCCATTTTGCGTGCTAGGAAAGATCAGAGTCGTTATATTTACCCACAAAAACATCAGTATAAAGAAAAGAAAAAAGACACCTAGATAAGACCAACGAAACTGCAAGCGACCGTATTCGTCCCAACCTTGACTCTTTACAAGAACTACAGTAGCAGCAACCCCCTCAAGAACTATCAATAAAATTTGCAAGCTATAAAATCCAAAATCTGATAATTGGTTAACAAATTCTAACCTTGCTACACAATTAAAAATCAAGTAATAGGTGGCTATTATCAAAACAGTTGTCAAGTAAAATTTCGTTTCTTTCCTTTTCATCGTTGATCCTTTTAAGTTTTAGTTACACCATCTTCCAGCTAAACTTACCCAAATTCCTTTTATCCAATCAGAAGCACCACGACGAGGACTCTTCCCTTGATTTATGATTCTCAAAATCCTCTAAAATAACAAAGGAAGTATATGCCCGATACCGTTATAGACTATATGCAGTCCAATAGGCCAATAAATAGACTTTGTCACTCTAAACAAGACCGCAAATATAATACCGCCGCCCATATATACGAAAAAGTCTGTCAAGACCCAACCATAATTACTGATATGCAAAATTCCAAATAAAGCAGCAGAACCAAGCACATCCAGTCCCCATTTTTTCCCTTTTTCCAAAGCAGTCATCACCAATCCACGATAAATCATCTCTTCAAAAATGGGACCTGCAATCACAGGATAGAAAAAATACATCAAAAATGCCGTAGCGCCTGTAAAAGTCGGAACAGCGAGTTGGTAAGCAAGTCCATTTTGGGTAGGTGGGAATAGGAAAAATTTAATAAAATTCCAAATAAATAAAGCAAGAAAAGCTAAAAAGGAATAAAAAAGATAGGACCATTTAAATTTTCTACTATTGATTTGTTGCCATTTTCCTGCCCCTACCATAAAAATAAAAACAAGCAGAACCACAAGAAAGTTCAACATCATATCCGAAAAATAATAGCCAAATTTAGATAGACCAGCAGTAAAATCATTGTTTAAAACCAGACCACTGAAGTACTGGTAAGCAATGACAAGTAGAATGGCTACAAAAAAGTAGTATCATGAGATTATCTTTTTCATATATCACCCTGCTAAAATCCAAATACTAATAAACTAACAATGAATAAGAAGGTGTTCCATGAAACATGTAAAGCTATAGTCCAATAAATAGAACGTGTATAGCGAAACATCATGCAAAATATCAAGCCCATTCCAAAGTAGAGCATGAAATCTGTTGTTATCCAACCATTTTGTAAGACATGCATAGCTCCAAATATGGCAGCAGAAACAAGAACATCAATATAGTAGTTTTTGAATTTAGACAAGCTTGTCATCAAAAAGCCACGACACACGATTTCTTCTGTTATAGGTGCAATAAGGCTACCGTAAAGTACACGTGTGATAATATAACTAACTCCTGTCATACTGGTAGCTACTTCCACTACTGCACTGCCATTTTGCGTACGAGGAAAGATACGAGTTGCTAGATTTGCCCACACAAATAATAAGAAAAAAGAAAGAATGAAAACACCTAGGTAAGACCAACGAAACTGGAAACGACCGAACTCTTTCCAATGTTCACTTTTGAAAAGAATAATGGTGGCAACAATTCCCAGAACAAGCATCAACAAGACCTGTAAAACATAGTACATCTCATCCGACAAAGTATTCGTAAAGTCTGGATGCATTACCACATTGAATATAAGATAACTGGCTAAGATTAATAGTCCAGTTGCTAGATGAAATTTCATTTCTTTCATTTTCTTCATTTAATTACTTCCTATATTATTTTATCGACGACGTCTTAACCACTCACCTGTTGGCTCTACAGCCCAATCAAAAGCACCACGATTAGGACTCATCCCTTGATTTCCCCAACCAGGGTAAATTCCTGCAACTCCCCAACCTGTACCACCTCTAACACCTGGGACAATATTAACAATATTTCCTCCGCTAACCGCTTGCAATTCAGCCTCTGTCAATTCCATTGTTTCTGCAAATTGTAAATTCAACATCATTTACACTCCTTTAATTATTTTTTATTCGTAAACCACTTCTGCGACCTAGGATTTACTTCAAGTGTTTTACAAGAATAGTATAGCACGGAAATCAGTCTATTTTAGAAAATCGCATATTTGATATTTTTTCTCATAGAAATTTCACATTTGCGATTTTTGTAGATTTGATTATTTCACTGATATAATAAAGATGCTATTAACAAGGAGGGAAACGATATGAAGAAAAGAAAAATTCAACTAATGCTTCTACTCATTTCAGAGTGGGTTATTATCATTCCATTTCTAGCTCATCGATAAGTGTTTTATACTGCTGGAAACGTAATTCAAAAAGTGCTGATAATTGTGGGTTTTCTAATATTTTCAGAGATTGGATAAAATGTTCAATCTCTTTTTGATTACTTCCCTTGGTCTGAAGGAAAATACTCAATTTCTTTAAAAATTGCCATGATACTTTCTCAAAAACATCATAGGGGCGAAGCATACTCTCCAACTCAGCTTCAAAGATTGGGATGTAAGAGAAAAGTTTGCGCTCCATGAGCTCTGAGATGATATTGAGATAGCCACTTTTCATATACAGTCGATTGTGCACTAACTCTTTAAATTCCTTGGATTTTTCAAGCAAAGAGGTAGATAAAAAGATCAGATCTTGATTGCTCAAAAAAGGCATAGTATTGCAAAAGATATAGAGTTCAAACCAGGTCCAAGACTCGATAGCATAGAGGTAGGTGGTTAAAAACTCACAATCCTCCTCTGCTAGTGGGTAGCTTTTATCCAGTGAATGGATAGCATCTTTAATCACGATGGCATTCAAACGACGATAAGTCTGCGCCATCTGTTCTTGCTCGACTTCCTTCAACAATTGCTCTAAACCAGCTATATCTTGATGAGCAAAACGATCCACAATCCTTCTACCAAGTCGCATATGTGGAGATTCTTGGTAGTTGTTGAGCTTGTGCCCAAACTCATCAAAGGTCACATTTATCCCTTGAATAGCTAGGATCAGCTTATCTGCAGACAACATGGACTGCCCTAGTTCAAACTTGGATAGCTGAGAGGCTGTTAGTCCTGCACAAGCCACATCTGACTGCTTGAGCTTTCTCGCCAGGCGCAATTCCTTGTAAAATTCTCCTAATTCCTGTTTTTCAATCATAGACAAACTTCCTTTTTAAAATTCCCTTTACTATTCTATTCGTAAAAACTTTTACTTTTTTAACATATTATAAAATATTTTAGCAAAAAAGCCAGCCTCAAGCTGACTTTCTATTCTAAAGTATCAAAAGCGAGGCTGGGTTTGGCATTGAGGTCTAAGTCTGCAAAGTTTTCTTTGTTCCACTCACTAACGCTAGCATAGGCAATCATACCTGCATTGTCTCCACAAAGTCGCAGAGGAGGAATGATAACCTTGACGTCGGTGATTTCAGCTGCTAAGCGTTCTCTGAGACCTTTATTAGCTGCCACACCACCAGCCACAACGAGGGTTTTAACAGGATATTTCTCCAAGGCTTTCTTGGTTTTTGCCATAAGAATATCCATAACTGCTGCTTGGAAGGAAGCGCACAAATCCGCTGTGGACAAGTTTTCTCCCTTTTGCTCAGCATTATGATGAAGATTGATAAAGGCAGACTTCAATCCAGAGAATGAAAACTCCAGATTATCTTCTTTAATCATGGCACGAGGGAAATCATACACATCCTGCCCCTGATGAGCAAGTTCATCGATTTCCCGACCTGCTGGATAGGTCAAGCCCATGACACGACCGACCTTATCATAGGCCTCGCCAACCGCATCATCTCGAGTTTCACCAACGATCTTGTAATCACCAGCCTCAGAAACATAGACCAACTCTGTGTGCCCACCACTGACTAAAAGGGCTAGCAAGGGGAACTCCGAGGGCTCGACACTTTGAGCCGCCATAAGGTGGCCAGCCATGTGGTTAACGGGAATTAGAGGTAGTCCATGCGCCCAAGCAAAAGCCTTGGCAGCTGACAAACCAACAAGCAAGGCTCCGACCAAGCCTGGTCCGTAGGTAACCGCCACAGCTGTCACATCCTCTTCGCTAATTCCTGCTTCTGCTAGCGCCTCCTCGATGCAGGCTGTAATGACTTCAACATGGTGGCGGCTAGCCACTTCTGGCACTACGCCCCCAAAACGTTTATGACTCTCAATTTGACTAGCAATGACATTGGACAAGAGCTCGTCATCATTTTTCAAGACGGCGACACTAGTCTCATCACAGGATGTCTCAAATGCTAAAATATATCTATCCTTCATCTATTTCTCTCTTCATGATAATGGCGTCCTCAACTGGATTATGGTAGTAGGACTTTCTCTCAGCGATGACTGCCATTTTTTCTTTCTTGTAAAATGCTTGCGCTCGGTGGTTGGACTTTCTAACTTCGAGGAAAATCTCCTTGTCTATCGGCAATGTTGCAAACAAGGTTGAGGCTATCCCCTGACCTTGATAGGCTTTTTTGACAGCAATTTGCAGGACTTCTGCTTCAAAAAGATTCTCCTGAATTGCTAGAAAACCTATCACTTCTTCCCCATCATAAGCTAGGGCATACCAAGTCTGGTCTTGAGACAGGTCTGCTTGTATTTGTTCCAACGTCCAAGGACTGACGGGATAAACGTCCGTCATCACTTCGTAGATAGCTTGTGCCACATCAGGCTGCTGTTGGATTCGTTTGATTTCAATCATAGGCGTTTGATGTAAGACTCGCCAGACTCAGTGTGATTCTTGAGCCAGTTTTCCTCAGCCTCGACACGCTTGAGGTAATTCGGCACAAAGTCGTGCAAGGAGTCTGCTTCCTTGTCCCAGGCCCAGAGGGCTAAGTTAGCTGCATTTGGCAAGGTTTCTTGGTAGTTGGCTTGTGGCAGTTGTTCTTGAATCTGCTCCACAAAGGCTCCAACTTCTCCAACAAAGGTTACCTGATCAGCATCTTTGACTTGCTCTAGAACCTCCTCGAAAGACAGGTGAGCTTCGGGAAAGACAGGTTGAGCATGTTCATAAAATCCTGCGTATACATTGTTGCGACGCGCATCCATCAAAGGAACAACCAGACCTTCTTGTTGATTCGGTACCAGAGCTAAAAGGCTAGACATCCCCACCAACTCAATGTTTAGAGTATGAGCCAAAGTCTTGGCAGTCGCTACTGCGATTCGCAAACCTGTGTAGCTACCTGGCCCCTCTGCCACTACGATTCGATCCAAATCCTTGGGTGTCAAATCCAAACTTGCCATCAAAAAATCAATAGCAGGCATGAGGGTAATGCTGTGATTTTTCTTGATATTTATCGTAGTCTCGGCAAGAAGCTGCTTATCCTCTAAAATAGCTAGAGAAAGAGCCTTGCTGGACGTATCAAAAGCTAATACTTTCATAACACATTCCTATCTTTTTGTCTGCTTACTATTATACTACAAAAGAAGGCGCATGGGAATTTTCTTTATCTTGAAACAAAATTGTCCTGCCAAACAGACAGGACGAGCATTTAAGTATTTAATCCAAAGTAAAATACAAACCAGACCACATAAGTCACAAGGAGAAGGAAAAACGAATAAAGAGTCACAAAGCCAATCTTCCAAATGAGTTTGGCTTTCCGATACTCTAGCCGAGTATATAAAACATTTCCTCCGTAAACACAGGCAACAAAAATTATAAAAGCTACCAAACGAATACCGATAGCAAAAGGAAATAAGCCATTCATCCTTCAACCTCCTTGATATAGAAACGTCTCTTATAACTTTATTATAGCACTTGCATCTTAAGGTTTCAAATGCTTTTACAGGGCAAAATGAAACGTATTTCAAGCTCCTTACTTTCATGTTTCCTGCTTTTACTAATTCCCCTTTTTATGTTATAATTGAGATAATTGTAACGAATCAAGGTCAATAAAGACAAAAAATGAACTGGAATCAAACCAGCTTCAAACTGAGCATTTTTGAATATAGCTGACCTGAAAGCAGAAAGGAAACATATGATTTACAAAGTTTTTTATCAAGAAACAAAAGAACGCAGCCCACGTCGTGAAACAACACGCTCACTATACTTAGACATCGATGCTAGTTCAGAACTTGAAGGACGTATCGCTGCTCGCCAACTTGTCGAAGAAAATCGTCCAGAATATAATATCGAGTATATCGAACTCTTGTCTGACAAATTGCTAGACTACGAAAAAGAAACTGGCGCATTCGAAATTACGGAGTTCTAATATGGCCTACACTCTTAAACCAGAAGAAGTCGGCGTTTTTGCCATTGGTGGTCTAGGAGAAATCGGAAAAAACACATATGGTATCGAATATCAAGACGAAATCATCATCGTTGATGCAGGGATTAAATTCCCTGAGGATGACCTACTTGGTATCGACTACGTTATCCCTGATTACTCCTACATTGTAGAAAATATCGACCGCGTCAAGGCTCTCTTGATTACCCACGGACACGAGGACCATATCGGAGGGATTCCTTTCTTGCTCAAGCAAGCAAACATCCCTATCTATGCTGGTCCACTGGCTCTTGCCTTAATCCGTGGCAAACTCGAAGAGCATGGACTTTTGCGCAATGCTACACTTCACGAAATCAACCACAACACGGAGTTGACCTTTAAAAACCTTAAAGCAACTTTCTTTAGAACAACCCACTCGATTCCAGAGCCATTGGGAATTGTCATCCATACACCTCAAGGAAAAATCGTCTGTACAGGTGACTTCAAGTTCGACTTTACACCAGTTGGTGAACCTGCAGACTTGCACCGTATGGCAGCCCTAGGTGAAGATGGAGTACTTTGTTTGCTCTCTGACTCGACCAATGCTGAGGTTCCAACCTTTACAAACTCTGAAAAGGTTGTCGGCCAGTCGATCATGAAGATTATTCAAGGTATCGAGGGACGCATCATCTTTGCATCCTTTGCCTCAAATATCTTCCGTCTCCAACAAGCTACTGATGCTGCTGTTAAAACAGGGCGTAAAATCGCTGTCTTTGGGCGCTCTATGGAAAAGGCTATTGTTAACGGGATTGAACTAGGCTACATTAAGGCGCCTAAGGGAACCTTTATCGAGCCAAATGAAATCAAAGACTACCCTGCGGGTGAGATTCTTATCCTCTGTACAGGTAGCCAGGGCGAACCTATGGCAGCCCTCTCTCGTATCGCTAACGGAACTCACCGTCAAGTGCAACTTCAACCTGGCGATACTGTAATCTTCTCATCTAGTCCAATTCCAGGAAACACCACTAGCGTTAACAAATTAATTAACATCATTTCAGAAGCTGGTGTTGAAGTTATCCATGGTAAGATTAACAACATCCATACATCTGGACACGGTGGTCAGCAAGAGCAAAAACTTATGCTTCGCTTGATTAAGCCAAAATACTTCATGCCTGTTCACGGTGAATACCGTATGCAGAAAGTCCACGCTGGACTTGCCGTAGATACTGGCGTAGAGAAGGACAATATCTTTATCATGAGTAATGGTGACGTGCTTGCCCTTACTGCTGACTCAGCTCGTATCGCAGGTCATTTCAACGCCCAAGACATCTATGTAGATGGAAATCGTATCGGTGAAATCGGTGCTGCTGTGCTTAAAGATCGCCGAGATCTATCTGAAGATGGTGTCGTACTTGCTGTCGCAACAGTAGACTTCAAGTCTCAGATGATTATTTCTGGTCCAGATATCCTCAGTCGCGGATTCGTCTACATGCGCGAATCTGGTGACTTGATTCGCCAAAGCCAACGTATCCTTTTCAATGCTATTCGTATCGCATTGAAAAACAAAGATGCCAGCATCCAATCTGTCAATGGCGCTATCGTAAATGCCATTCGACCATTCCTTTACGAAAATACTGAACGTGAACCAATCATCATTCCGATGATTCTCACACCAGATGAAGAATAAGAAAAAAATTCTCTGAAATCCTATGACTTCAGAGAATTTTTATTATTTAACAACGATTTCGTAACGTGTTTTGCTTGTGAAAGTTTCACCTGCTTTGAGGATAACTTGATCTTTAAGATCACTATGAATAGCATCTGGTAAAGCTTGCGCCTCAAGAGCAATCCCATTATGTTGAATCATTGGCTGACCAGCGATGATGACACTCTCGTCCACAAAGTTTGCTGTGTAGACCACAAAGCAAGGAGCCTCTGTCTTGAAGAGCAAGAAGCGACCTGAACCTTGGTCATAGAAGAATCCAGCATTGTCATGTCCTGCAGGAAGCGCAAATGGATGGTCCAAACCAGATACGAGTTGGATTTGCTCATCTTCTTCTGCAAAGATATCCTTCAACAAGGCACCATTATAGATATGTTTTACCACATCACGATTAGCATCTGGGGTTTTAGCTGGAACACCATCAGGAGCAATTGGATAAATCCCCTCTGTATTCAATTGGAAGACATGGCGATCAACTGTCTGAGTGAAATCACCAGACAAGTTAAAGTAACTATGGTTGGTTGGATTAACTAAGGTATCCTGGTCTGTCGTCACCTTGTAACTAACTTCGTAGGCACCACTTTCTTCCAAGTTGTAGCTAATCCAGATCTTAAGGTTTCCAGGGAAACCTCCTGTCCCGTCTGCTCTTTCTGTGTAAAGAGTCAAACCATTATCATTCACTTCGACTAGCTCAAACAAGCTAGAATCCCAACCAGTTGAGCCACTGTGGTTACAGTTACTAGCATTGTTGACTTCAAGATCATAGGTCTTCCCATTGAGTTCAAATGTTGCTCCTGCAATACGACCTGCAACTGGACCTACACTTGCTCCATGTTTAGGGCTATTCCCAACATAGCTTTCAAAATTATCAAATCCTAGGATAACATTGGCAAAATTTCCAGCCTTATCTGGAGTTACATAGCGTAGAATTGTTGCTCCATAAGTCATGATTTCCAGTTGGTATCCTGCCTCCGTTTCAAAACGGTAAGCGAGGACATCCTTGCCATCAACTTTCCCAAATACACGTTCTGTGTATGCTTTCATCCTTCTCTCCTTTTTCTAATTCAATTAAGTAAACAAACCATAGAAAGCGCATTCACTCTCTATGGTTTTATTTTATGATTTACAGACACCTTTGTCAAGAAACCATAGATATTTTATTAACAAAAGTCGTTTCTTCTATTTCTGATCTATGCTTCTACACGTTCAGTCCATGAAGTAGCTGTTGTTTGAAGAACCTTGTTAAGTTCATCGATGTTTTCAAAACCAGTTGTACGAAGCCATTCGCGAGCTGCTGCTTCACCGTCTTTGATGTATGCTTCAACTGATCCAGCCCATGTGGCACGTCCACAAAGAACACCGTTAAAGTTTGCGCCTGATTCGTGGGCAAATACAAGAGTTTCTTGGAAGAGCTTAGCTGATACACCAGCACTCAAATAGATGTATGGGAGGTTAGTCGCTTCATCTTGTGCTTTGAAGAAAGCAGCTGCTTCTTCACGTGTATGAACGATTTCGCCATCGCCAAAGCCTTCAACGTATTTCACGTTAACTGGAACTTCCACTTTCAAGACATCGATGTTGAAACGTGGATTGGAGAAGACTTTCATAGCACCGATAACCTTACGTGGTTTTACTTTAGCGTATTCAGCAGAACCTGCATCCGCAATCTTTTCATCGTAAGCAAGGATTTCAAGGAAGAATGGAATATCTTCAGCCACACACTCAGAACCAATGCGTTCGATGTAGGCTTGTTTTTGTTGGTTGAGTTCGTCAGAGCTGTCTACATCATAGTAAAGCAAGAACTTAACAGCATCTGCCCCTTGTTCTTTGATACGTTTTGCAGACCAAACATCCAAGCAGTCTGGCAAGCGTTTTGTGCTTGTTGTGTCGTATCCAGTTTTCTCATAAGCAAGGAGAAGACCAGCTTTTGGATCAAGAGCTTTTGTAGCTGGAAGTCCATACTCAGGGTCAAGAAGCATAGATGAAGCGTATTTAGTCAATTCATCCGCTACCAAGACTTTAAGTTCTTCCATTTGAGCTACTGTTGGCTCTTCTGTTTGGTATTGAGCCATGAGGCGTTTCAAAGCACCACGTTGGTCAAAAGCAAGAGCTGAGATGATACCATTTTCATCAGAGAGTTTTTGCATACAAGCACGTTTATTTGGGCTTAATGTTAATTTACTCATAACTTTATCCTCTTTATTTAAACTCATGGATGATAACACCTTGAACTACACGGTTAACTGTACCAGTAGGTGATGGCGTATCTGGTCTATTACCAACTTTAAGCGAAGTTAAGAGCGAGAACAGTTGACCATAAACGATGTAAGGGAAGACACGGTATACATCATTCAAGACACCGCCACATCCAAGAGCTACTTCCTTAACATTTTCAAGGCCAAAAGTTTGATCACTCAAAAGCACTACGCGTCGAGCAATTTGGTCGCCTGCAACTTCACGCACCAAGTCCAAATCATACTTGCGAGTGTAGTCTGTGGTTGAACCAAATACCAAAACAACTGTATCTTCATTGATCAAAGATTTTGGACCATGACGGAAGCCAACTGGGCTTTCATACATAGTCGCTACTTGACCAGCAGTCAATTCCAAAATTTTAAGCTGTGCTTCGTGAGCAAGTCCGAAGAATGGGCCCGCACCTAAGTAGATGACACGATTAAATTCTAAGTCTACCAATTCTTTGACATCAGCCGCATTATCTAAAACTTTACGTGCTAGGCTTGCCAATACTTCAAAACGCTCAGATTTAACTGCAAACTCTGTCGGATCAAAAACCAACAGTGCAGTCAACATCATTGAAGTGAAGCTTGAAGTCATCGCAAATCCAGCATCGTTGGAAGCAGCTGGTTGCAAGAGCAAAAGGTTGCGGTCATCACCATGAGCTTGAAGAGCCAATTTCCCTTCAGCCGCGCAAGTAATAGTCACTTGATAAAGTTCATCAACCAAGGCCTTAGCCAAGTCAACGGTTGCTACACTCTCAGGTGAGTTTCCACTACGTGCAAATGATACCAAAACAGTTGCCACGTCTTTTTTCAAATAAGTTTGTGGATTAGCTACGATATCAGTTGTCGCGATAGCATTGAAATTCCATTTACGTTCATCATAAACTTCCTTGAAGTAAGGAACTAGAGTATCACCTACATAAGCAGAAGTTCCAGCACCAGTTAGGATTACTTTGATGTAGTCATGTTTGTCAGAAATTCCTTGCAAGAAGGCTGCAATTTCATCACGTCGTGCTTGATAAGCTTCAAAAGCTTCTTTCCAAACGTCTGGTTGTTGGTAAATTTCGCGAGTTGTGATTTCTGCCCCCAACTCAAGCAATTCTTCTTTTGTATAATCTAGCATTGAGTCCCTCTAATCTATTATTATATTATTTTTTATTTAAAATATGGGAATGGGAGTAAGCCCCATTCCCATGTATATTCTATATAAAATGCTCTAACGGTTTTCACGTTGTCACATCGTATACTCAATGAAAATCAAAGAGCAAACTAGGAAGCTAGCCGAAGGCTGTACTCAAGTACGGCAAGGCGAAGCTGACGTGGTTTGAATTTGATTTTTGAAGAGTATTATTCATCTTCATCGTCGTCGAAGCTTGCCAATAAATCATTAACTTTGACAATGCTCTCTGAAGCACGATTTTTATAATCTGCATCAGCGCCGGTTAGGCTCGCATTGATAAACTCAATCACCATTGGAAGATTCATTCCTGCGTAAAGTTCGATGTCACGACCTTCCATAATCAGACGGCTCACCACATTACATGGTGTTCCACCAAGGAGGTCAGCAAAGACTAGGAAATCATCCAAACCTTCGACAGCAGCTTCAAATTTCGCAGTGAAATCTTCTGGTCCATCTTCTGGAAGAAGAGCAACTGCATGAATATTTTCTTGTGGACCCATAATCATTTCTGTGCTACCTTTAAGTTCTTCACAGAAACGTCCATGGCTCACTAAAATCAATGATTTACTCATAAATTATGCGCCCATTCCAAGTAAGAATTTACCGATGAATGAAAGTCCAACAGCAAGAGCAATGATGATACCGATTGCTTTAGTTGAGTTCATACCTTTCTTACCAAGCAACCAGAAGATGAATGCTGTGAAGATTGCTGGAAGCAAGCGTGGGAAGATTGAGTTCAAGATATCTTGGAAGTCAATCATTTTCTCACCGATTGGCAATTTGTATGAAATTTCAAAGTTGATCATTGTTGCTACAAGAGCACCCATCATGAACACACCAAGTACAGATGCAGCTTCAATCAAAGCTGTCAAAGTGCTTTGCATGTTGTTGATAAGGTTAACCCCTTCTTTGTATGCAAATTCCAATTGTTTCCAACGGAAGATGTCATACGCTACTGCAACTGCGATCCAAAGGAAGATACCCCAAGGTTGACCAGCGATAGCCATTGTTGCAGCGATAGATCCCATGATAGCAGGTACAAGTGAACCAAAGATTGTATCTCCAAGAGGAGCGAATGGTCCCATCAAACCTGTCTTGATACCGTTAACCGCATCTTTTGAGCCAACGCCATCTTTTTCTTCCATAGCAAGGTCAAAACCAGCGATGATTGTGTGGAAGAATGGTGAAGTGTTGAAGAATTGAGTATGAACTTTCATCATTTCTTTCAACTCAGGAGTTCCATCTCCATACATTTTACGCAATTGTGGCAAGATCATGTAAAGGTAACCTGATGCTTGCATACGCTCGTAGTTCCATCCCAATTGGAAAGTGAACAAGCTACGTTTGTTAATTTGATTAAAATCTTCTTTTGTTAATTTGTAATTAGAATTCGTCATCTTCAATTTCCCCACTTTCTGATGGTGTAGAAGGTGCTGCTACAGCAACTTTTTGGCTGTTCTTGAAGTGAACAACCGCAAGGAAGATACCTACGATAGAGATACCGATCATAGACAATCCTTTGAAGTTGTTGGCAAAGCCAATTTTTTCAGCAACGTCAGCAGGAAGAGTGCCAATGATACCAGCAACTGCTCCACCAAGACCTGTTACGTATGAGTAAAGAACAGTCAACATAGCTGTCAAACCGAATCCCATAGCAAGGTAGTGAAGGTTACGTTTAACTGGAAGGTAACGAAGCAAGATAGCGAATCCAAGACCTGGAAGCATACGACCTGCAAGAGTCAAACCGTCTGCAACCCATTGGAATTCTTTAACAAGGTTTACAACTGCTTGTACGAATTCTCCACCAAAAGCAAGGGCGAAGAATACTGGAAGGGCACGAGAAGCAGCCCATGGAAGCGCACCAAGAAGGTAGTTACGTTCGATTGCTTTATAGTCAAAGCGTTCGATCGCAGCATCAATACGGTGTGCGAAGAATGTAGTAGTCATACGACCAAGTACGTCGAAGTAAGTCAAAAGTGCCGCTACTGGTACAGCGATTGTAGTGATCGCAAGATCTGTTTCGATACCTTGTGAAACTGAGAAAGCTGTCGCAAGAACCGCACCAGAAGTTGCGTCGATACGAGAAGCACCACCGAAGGTACCTACCCCAAGGACAAACAACTGCAAGCTACCACCGATAAACAAACCAGTTGTCAAATCTCCCATGATCAAACCAGTAATGAAACCAGCGAATACAGGGGAACCTGCAGAAGAAACGATCGTCAACTCATCACAGATTTGATAAGCTGAGTACAGAGTGAGAAGTAAAATTTGCCACCATTGTATCATAACAATGACCTCCTAAAAATTTTTTCCTATTTTAATAAGCTCAAAAAGTCTGAAACTGGATCATTTGGAACCATTTGAGCAGTAAGTTTAACACCTTTTTCCGCCAATTTGTGGAAATCTTCTACGTCTTTATCTACAACGTTGATTGAACGTGTGATAGAGCGAGTTTCTGGTGTTTGAGACATGTTGCCGACATTGACTGTTTCAAGCTGTACTCCTGCTTCAACCAAACCAAGGAAACGGTCAGGTTTGCGTGCTACAATCAAGAGACGTTGGCTGTCATATTTGCCAGCAAGGATATTCGCTGCCGCTTTATCAACCGGCAAGATACTAAGTTTTACACCTGGTGGTGTTGCAAGTTTCAATCCGCTCTTTTCAACATCGTTGTTCACAACCTCATTGTCAACGACCATGATACGTGAAACATTGAGTTTAGCAGACCAAAGATTGGCTACTTGTCCGTGGATCAAACGTCCATCGATACGGCATCCTACAATTGTCATAAGTTTTCCCCCTTTATGTGTTTTAGTGTAGGTTTACGAGTTAAATGTATGTGTTCTTTATAATCCCCTTCAGTTTCAAAGATAATGATGCGGTTAGCACCTTCTTTGAGATAGCTGTGTGGAATATAAAGCGATAAGGTTGGACCAACATTCCAGAAACGTCCTAGATTACGGCCATTGACATAGGCAATCCCTTTGCCAAACTCAGATAGTTCTAAGTAGGTGTCCTTGGGCTCCTTGACTTCAAAGTCAAAGGCGTAAAAGGCAGGTTGTCCTTCTGTCCATCCTTTTGAAAAATCAATCTTTTCAGGATTATCAAGTGGAAGCGGATAGTGTTCCCAATTAAGCATAAAGTGTAGGTCTTTGCAGACACCAGTTCGAATTCCTTTTCGTTGTGTATCTGCTAGGAACTTATGCCCGTAATTGACACGCCCCATATTTTCAATAAGGATGTCAAATCTAGAGAGCGCTTTCTTTTCTCCTTGATAGAAGATATCTTCTCCAATTTCAGTCTGGTACTGAGTTGCGACCCATTTCCCATCTACAAATAGTTGAGCTCTATCGCGTCCATCAATGATGCGGATGCGTTCTTCCTCTGCATCCCAGCTAGCTTCTGTACGATAGAGAAGGTAGCCGTAGCTTTGTCCCAACTCTTCCATTTTCTTAGGATAGAGACTTTCAGTTGGACTTGTTAAACTATCTAAGGTTTCAAATAGAGAAACTTTCTCAACCAGTGGAATGTTTTCAACTTCCATACTTTCTTTGTAAAGCGGTTCCAATTGTGGATACTCAGGATAATAAGTAGCCATCATTTCTTTAACTGCCATGTATTTAGCAGTTGGATTTCCAGCTTCATCAAGAAGAGCATCATAATCATAAGATGTTACTTGTGGTAAATCAATGGTTCCTCGAGCTGAACAACCATTCATAAAACCAAAGTTGGTTCCACCGTGGAACATGTAAAGGTTGATAGAGCCTTGCTCTAGAACCTCGTGAACAGCTTCTGCCAACTCTTCTGCATCACGCGTGATGACTGGCTCTTTCCAACGATTAAACCATCCATCCCAGAATTCCATACACATGAGCGGCCATTTCTTACCATACTCATCAAAGAACTCTTGCATTTGTGAGAAGTTGAAGTTAGCTTTCGAGCCAAAGTTTCCTGTTACAAAGAGATCATCTTCGATCAAGGTTCCAGCTTTCAAAGTAGCTCTCCATGGTCCATCAGATGTAAAGAGCGGACAAGTAACTGAACGTTCTCCCATCAATCGGCGAATCTCACGCAAGTATGTCTTGTCTTCACCGTATGAACCGTACTCATTTTCAACCTGCATCATGAGGATATTACCACCATTATCCAACAATCTTGGAACAAGACGTGGAAGTAAATGATCATAGTAACGTCCTACCATTTCAACAAAGGCTGGATCAGAGGAACGGATTCGCATGTCTTTAGTTAAAAGCCATGCTGGTAAACCACCGAACTCCCACTCTGCACAGATGAAAGGAGATGGTCGTACAATAGCATACAAGCCTAAATCCTGAGCTGTCTGAAGAAATTTGTCAATATTAAGATTGCCTTCAAAATTGAAGTTTCCTTCAGTTGGCTCATGCAAATTCCAAGCGACGTATGTTTCAACAGTGTTGAAACCTAAAGCCTTGAGATTGTATAATGAATGATACCAGTCCTCTTCAGGAATTCTAAAATAATGAATGGCACCAGATAAAATTTTGAATGGTTTCCCATCTAGGTAAAAATCATCCTCAATTTTAAATCTTGTCATTTCACCACCCCATACTTTTCCGTTTGCGCTTTCATTTGTTGTTATATTAAATAATAAACCAATGAAGCCATCTTGTCAATAGATTTTTAAAAAATTATTTAAAATTTTTCTTTTTTTTACTGAATTGTTTTCTAAAATTCTTCAAAAAAAGTATTTTATATTAAATTTTTTCCGCCTAAATGACTTGATTTCATGAATTTTTAATGGTAAAAAATATATAAGTCAATCACTTAGTCTATTATTTTATATTTTTATACTATAATACTATCATTTTCAAACTAATTATGGTAGAATCAAAATGGAAAAGGAAAAAATGAGGTGAAAATATGGCAATTCCAAAGTATCAATATATCAAAGATGAATTGAAAAACAAAATCATTTCAGGTCAATTCGCTAGTGGAGATAAGTTCTACACTGAAGCAGAATTGATTGCGATGTATGATGTAAGTTCAATCACTGTTGTTCGTGCCTTAAATGACCTTGCCAAAGACGGCTATATTGTCCGCCAACAAGGAAAGGGAACCTTTGTGGCTCGCGCACGCAAGCACAAACTTGTAGAATTTTCTGATGTAGAAATCTTCGAAACGAAAGATGATAAAGTCACGGTTCTTTCTATTGAACGTGGGAACGATCTTAAATATTTAGAAAAACTCGGCCTACGTGGCGATCAATTTTATTACAAAATTGAACGTATCCGTGAATCAAACGGTGTTACTTATATCTACCACACATCTTATATCCCTGAACAATACATCAATGCAAACTATCCAGATCTTGAATATTATAGTTCTATCTATAATCGTTTCAAATTAGACTACCACATTCATATGAATGACGAGCATTTTGAAGAAATCAATGAAATTGTATTTCCAACTCCAGAACATGCTGCTTCTATCCTAGGAATCGACTCCCAGTTCCCAACTGTTCTCCAAACAAAGACAACTAAGCTTGAATCAACTGGCCAAGTGTTGGAATACATTGAGACCTATAAACGTTCTGATTTCTACAAGATTAAGTTTATCTCATGTGATCGTGATCACTAAACATTAAAAAGTAAGTCTGAGACATTTGGTCTCGGACTTTTCTATTTTTATGCTAGCTGAGATTTCTCACGAAAAATTACCCAACAAGTTTAAACTATAATTTGGAGTAATTTTACTAAAAAGAGTTAAAAACTAAAATGACTCTAATTTAAGTACTTCTTATATTTTTTAAAGTTATTTCCCTAAAAAGCTTGACTTTACTAGATTCAGATAATACAATGGATTTAGTTTTGTGAAAACGCTACCAAAAATAACAGGGAGGTTACTTAATGAAACCAGAAAACAAACAGCGTTTCTCTATTCGTAAATACGCAATCGGAGCAGCTTCTGTATTGATCGGCTTTGCCTTTCATGCTCAGGCAGTTGCTGCTGATGGAGTCGTTCCAGCAACAGAGAATCAACCTACTCTTCAAGCCGCAGGAGAGGCGTCTCCACAGACTAGTGAGGAAAAGCTTGCGGAGGTCCCAGCAACAGAAACAGCAACTCCTGTAACTAACACAGAAGCTCCAAAAATCGAAAGCGCTCCATCTGTAGAAGAACACGTTTCAACTGAAGAAGCTCCAGCTAAGCCAGAAGTTGCTGAAGAAGCTAAGGAAGAAGACAAAAAAGTTTCTAAGGTTGAAGCTCCTGTAGTCACTACAGAGCGAGCAGCTCAAGTCAATGAAAAACTGGCTAAAAAGAAAATCGTTTCTATTGATGCTGGACGTAAATACTTCTCTCCAGATCAACTAAAAGAAATTATCGACAAGGCAAAACACTATGGCTATACTGATCTTCACCTTTTAGTTGGAAATGATGGCTTGCGCTTTATGCTTGACGATATGTCTCTAACTGTTGGTGACAAGACTTATGCCAGCGACGATGTCAAACGTGCTGTCGAAAACGGAACTAATGCCTACTACAACGATCCAAATGGTAATCACCTAACTGAAAGCCAAATGACCGACTTGATTAACTATGCTAAAGATAAAGGTATCGGCCTTATCCCAACAGTTAACAGTCCTGGTCACATGGATGCTATCCTTAATGCTATGAAAGAATTGGGTATTGAAAAGCCTAACTTTAACTACTTTGGCAAAGAATCAGCACGTACTGTCGACCTTGACAACGAAAAGGCTGTTGCCTTTACAAAAGCCTTGATTGACAAGTATGCCGCTTACTTTGCAGGCAAGTCTGAAATCTTCAACATCGGTTTGGATGAGTACGCTAATGATGCTACGGATGCCAAAGGATGGAGCGTTCTTCAAGCCTATAAATGGTATCCAGATGATGGTTTCCCAGACAAGGGTTATGATAAATTCATCGCCTACGCTAACGACCTAGCTCGTATCGTTAAATCTCACGGTCTTAAACCAATGGCCTTCAACGACGGTATCTACTATAATAGTGATACAAGTTTTGGTACCTTTGATAAAGATATCATCGTGTCTATGTGGACTGGTGGCTGGGGTGGTTACGATGTCGCTTCTTCTAAACTACTAGTTGAAAAAGGGCACGAAATCCTCAACACTAACGATGCTTGGTACTACGTTCTCGGCCGTAATGCTGATGGACAAGGTTGGTACAACCTTGATCAAGGTTTGAATGGTATTAAGAGCACACCAATTACCTCAGTTCCAAAAACTGAAGGAGCTGATATCCCTATCATCGGTGGTATGGTAGCTGCTTGGGCTGATACTCCATCTGCCCGCTACTCTCCATCTCGTCTATTCAAGCTTATGCGTCAATTCGCAAACTCAAATGCGGAATATTTCGCTGCTGACTACGAGTCTGCTGAACAAGCTCTTAAAGAAGTTCCAACAGACCTTACTCGCTACACAGAAGAAAGTGTTGCCGCAGTTAAAGAAGCTGAAAAAGCCATTCGTTCTCTTGATAGCAACCTTAGCCGTGCTCAACAAGATAGCATTGACCAAGCGATCGCAAAACTCCAAGAAGCTGTTGGTAACTTGACCCTTACTCCAGAAGCTCAAAAAGAAGAGGACGCTAAACGCGAAGTTGAAAAACTAGCTAAGAACAAGGTTATCTCTATCGATGCTGGTCGTAAATACTTTACACTAGACCAACTTAAACGTATCGTTGACAAGGCTAGTGAACTTGGCTACTCTGACATCCATCTCCTCCTTGGAAATGATGGACTTCGCTTCCTCTTGGATGATATGAGTATCTCAGCAAACGGCAAGACTTATGCAAGCGACGATGTGAAAAACGCCATCATCGAAGGAACAAAATCTTACTACGACGATCCTAATGGAACTACTTTAAACCAAGCTGAAATCACTGAGCTTATCCAGTATGCTAAGGACAAAGGTATTGGACTAATCCCAGCTATCAATAGCCCAGGCCACATGGATGCTATCCTTGTCGCTATGGAAAAATTAGGCATCGCAAATCCTCAAGCTAACTTTGACAAGGTTTCAAAAACAACTATGGACCTTGAAAACAAAGAAGCAATGAACTTTACAAAAGCCCTTATCGGCAAGTACATGGACTTCTTTGCAGGTAAAACTAAGATCTTCAACTATGGTACAGATGAGTATGCCAATGACGCTACCAACGCTCAAGGTTGGTACTACCTCAAGTGGTATGGCCTCTATGGTAAGTTTGCGGATTATGCTAATAGCCTAGCTGCCATGGCTAAAGAAAAAGGTCTTCAACCAATGGCCTTTAACGACGGCTTCTACTACGAAGACAAGGATGATGTTGAGTTTAATAAAGACGTTATCATCTCTTACTGGTCTAAAGGATGGTGGGGTTACAATCTTGCGTCTCCTCAATATCTAGCAAGCAAAGGTTATAAATTCCTTAACACGAATGGAGATTGGTACTACATTCTCGGTCAAAAACCAGAAGATGGTGGTGGCTTCCTCAAAAAAGCTATTGAAAATACTGAAAAAACTCCATTTAACCAGCTAGCTTCAACTAAATACCCTGAAGTTGACCTACCTACTATTGGTAGTATGCTAGCTATCTGGGCTGATAGACCAAGCGCTGAATACAAGGAAGAAGAAATCTTTGAACTCATGACTGCCTTTGCAGACCACAACAAAGACTACTTCCGTGCTGACTACAAAGCACTACGCGAAGAACTTGCTCAAATCCCTGAAAACTTAGAAGGATATAGCACAGAAAGCCTAGACGCTCTCAAAGTTGCTAAAGAAGCTCTTAACTACAATCTTAACCGTAATAAACAAGCTGAGTTGGATGCACTTGTAGCTAATCTTAAAGTAGCTAGACTAGGTCTTAAACCAGCCGCAACTCACTCAGGAAGTCTTGATGAAAGCGAAACTCCTGCTGCTGTTGAAAACCGACCAGAGCTTCTCGTTAAGACAGAAGAAATTCCTTTTGAAATCGTTAAGAAAGACAATCCTAATCTCCCAGCAGGACAAGAAAAAGTCATCACTGTCGGTGTCAAAGGAGAACGTACATTCTACGTCTCAGTTACTACTGAAAATGGTAAGGAAACCGAAACAGTTCTTGAAGACAAAGTCACAAAAGAACCTATCACTCAAGTGGTAGAGGTGGGGAACCCTGTCACTCACCTTGGTGATGAAAAAGGACAAGCTACTATTGCTGAAAACAAACCAAGAGTTGACATCCAAAATGAAGACATTTCATTTACAACTATTACTCGTGAAACTGATCAGTTACCTAAGGGACAATCTCGTATCGTGACTGAAGGTGTGAACGGTCGTCGTAGCCATTTCTACTCTGTGACTACTGCTGCGGATGGATCTGAAGTTAAGACTCTAGTAAGCAGTGAAGTAAGCCTAGAACCTATCACCCAAGTGGTAGAGGTGGGGAACCCTGTTACTCACCTTGGTGATGAAAAAGGACAAGCTGCTATCGCTGAAAACAAACCAAGAGTTGACATCCAAAATGAAGAAATTCCATTTACAACTATTACTCGTGAAACTGATGCATTGCCTAAGGGACAATCTCGTATCGTGACTGAAGGTGTGAACGGTCGTCGCAGCCATTTCTACTCTGTGACTACGGCTACGGATGGATCTGAAGTTAAGACTCTAGTTAGCAGTGAAGTGAGCCTAGAACCTATCACCCAAGTGGTGGAAGTGGGGAACCCTGTCACTCACCTTGGTGATGAAAAAGGGCAAGCAGCTACAACTGAGGAACTTCCTAAACTAGATGTCCAAAATGAAGAAATTCCATTTACAACTATTACTCGTGAAACTGATCAGTTGCCTAAGGGACAATCTCGTATCGTGACTGAAGGTGTGAACGGTCGTCGCAGCCATTTCTACTCTGTGACTACTGCTGCGGATGGATCTGAAGTTAAGACTCTAGTTAGCAGTGAAGTAAGCCTAG